>JBAVVQ010000408.1:0-1603 GCA_049697375.1 Rhodomicrobium sp. | reverse complement strand
TTCAAGCGCCCGGTTCGCCACACCGGCGCGAAAGCCATGCCTGTCAAAGCAAGGGGTGCGGCTCTCGACGCCTCCCATGGAACAAAAACTCCGGGATCACAACGCTGGTGAGAAATGCGGGCTAGCCCTCATGGTGAGTCTGTCGAACCATGAGCTTGTCGCGGCTCGGCGGGCTCACCTTGCTTTTCTTAGGCGGCTTTGCGCTTTCAAGCCTTAGGAAAGCTCGGCGTTAAGCAAACGTCCGCAGCATAGGCGGAAGCAGCCTTCGCTCACTTCGCCTTTGCTGCGATGCCGGTGAGCCCGGCATCGAAAATGCCTCCGATTGTCGATGACGCCTTCGCGTCGTCCGCGCCTTTCGCCTTGAAATTGCTGATCCATAAGACCTCGGAGCCGCTTCCCTTTGGCGTGACGGAGAGCGTCGCCTTGTAGTTGGCCACCGGCAGCGGGCTTTCCTCAATCGTGTAGCTGTAAGATCTGCCCTTATTGTCCCAAGCCGTTTGTTTTTCGAGGATGGTGCCTCCGCCTTTCAGGGAAAGCGTGCGGAACGTTACGCCGTCCTTCTTGGATATTTCACATTTTTCGATTGCCGGATGCCAGTTCGCGATCCCGCAAAAATCGCCAATGGTTTTCCAGACGGAATCGGGCGACGCCGGGACATCGACCATTTTTTTGACATCGAGCGCGAAGGCGGACCCTGCGAAGCAGAAGCTCGCAGCGGCAATCAGGAAAACTGATTTTCTCATTGTTCCCTTGGGGTTAGTTGTTTCCTTCCGTCGCCTATAGTGCCCCAAAGACGCTCGGTTTTCACGTTAATCCTTAGAAAGAAGATTAGTTTTCCTGTTAATCTTTAGGGGGAGCCCGGCCGGGCGGCCGCTCGGATTTGGCTTAAGGTTTGGCGTGGCGTGATCGCTTCAGGATCGATCCTGAGCTCCAGGATTGAGGGCGCGCCGGATGCCTGGGCCGCTTCGAAGGCGGCCGCAAAGTCCTCCGTTCTTGTGACGACGGCGCCGAACCCGCCAAATGCTCGCGCATAGGCGGCGAAGTCCGGGTTGGTGAGATCGGTCCCGCTGACGCGCGCCGGATAGGCCCGCTCCTGATGCATGCGGATCGTGCCGTACATGCCATTGTTCACGACGATGAAGATAACCGCGGCGTTGTATTGCATCGCGGTCGCGAACTCCTGCCCCGTCATCAAAAAGCAGCCGTCGCCAGCGAAAGCGACGACGGTGCGCTTAGGGTGGACGAGCTTCGCGGCGATGGCCGCGGGCGCGCCATAGCCCATCGATCCCGATGTTGGCGCAAGCTGGTCGCCCAACTGCCGGTAGCGATAGAAGCGATGAAGCCAGATGCCGTAATTGCCCGCGCCATTGGCGATGATCGCATCCGGGGGCAGGACGCGGCGCAAATGAGCGATAACGTCTCCCATTTGCAGCGCGCCCGGCGTACGCGGCGACACTTGCCACGCTTCGTAAGCCTTCCGCGCGTCTTCCCGCCAACCTCGCCAAGCCGAGCCGTCGACAGGCGCGGTCTCCGTCAGCGCCGCCGCGAAGGCGCGCGGCCCGGCATTGATGGGGAGATCCGGCTGATACACGCGGCCCAACTC
>JBAVVQ010000407.1:0-5614 GCA_049697375.1 Rhodomicrobium sp. | reverse complement strand
TCTGGCGGATTGCGCCGAGCGATGACCACCTTGAACTCTCCGCTCGCCCGCATCCTCTCTGTAAGCTCGCGGTTGGTGCAAGCTGTCAAATAAGCTTTGTAATCGCTGGGTTTAGGATCTCGGCCTAAAAACATGCGGAAGGCCCAAAGCACCGAAAGCTGATGAATCTCTTCGCGTTCGCGCAACAGGATGTTCAGCTGCGGCGATCTTTCATTGAGAAAGCGAAACGCGCTATTCACTTGGTCCCATAGGGACACTTGCCTGCGCAGATGTGGAGGCATCGAATCTGGCGTGAGGACATGGTAGCTCCGGTCTGCCGCCAATCCTTCGGCAAGATCGAGTCCCGTAAATGCAGCATCGTGAAATTCGGGCCCGCAATACACGCCATAGCGGCCCGTGTGCGTTGCTCTAGCCGCGGCGGGTTGCAAGGTGTAGAGCCCCTCGGTCATTATCACGCGCAGGTAAACTGACCAGTCCCAGCTGCCATTCCCTTGACCGTAACAGGTGTAGACAATCTGATCGGAGAGCCAGGCGGGCCGAATGTGCTGCTCCCACTCGTTACGCCGAAAAGCAAAACCGAGGGAATTAAAGCTTTTGCCGGCAAACAACAGTTCAGGATGGTTCGGCTCCGAGATGAAACCTTTCGATCCGCATCCCCCGCTTAGGAGGGAGAGGCACATCCATTCTGGGCGATGATTGGTGGCATACCATTGGGCCAGCGCAGTCGCATCCGGCGCCAGCAGCAGGTCTTCCTCGAGGTAAAGAACGAAATCGGCCTTCTCCTCGAAAACGCGGCTAAGCAGGCTATATGGATTCATCCTCACGCCAAGGCGCTCAGGATTCACCTTGATGGACAGCGGAACGCCAGAAAGGATTTCAGCAGCAGCGGCGCAATAGGCCTCGGAGCATTCGCTCGACTCAAGCTGAACGAAGATCTGCCAGCCCCGCAAATCGTTCGCGGCCAGAGACTTCAAGAGCGCATGGAATAATTCCGGCCGCTGCCAGCCCGTAATTGTTATCGCTCGCTTCACGCTATAATCCCGACATCCTTAGAAGAGGCTCGTCCTGTTGAACCACCACTTCTGCTGATGGCCGGCGGCGCCGCGTTCTGTTTCCCGTTCACTCTCCCCGACTATAAAGGCGAAAGCCCGGCCGCGTCTTCACGGCGGTCTCGCAACCCTGGTACAGCCCGAGGTAAGTTGGCGCCCCGATAGCGCGCGAGCGCCCAGGCGAACGTGCCTCGAATGAGGTGCACTGGAATCAATATATGGAGAGGCGCAGGGGGCATAGGACTTTGGCACAAATCTCGCTAGCCGATAGCCTGATACCCAAATGGGTTAACGCTTTCGTGGTGATGGCGCATTTCCCGTAAGGAGCTCGGAATGCCAGTGTAGCTGAGCAGTTGAACTCGGACGCATCCCCTAGCCATATCGAACCGATCGGCTGGACCATCCATCGAGAGGCTGCTTGCTGGACTGACGGCAAGCTCCCTTGAGGAGTGTGCCCCAAGCTGTGTTCAAGTCATCGAGACGAAAAGGGATAGCGCTCTTAAACGATCGGACCGCTGATCGAGAGGTTCTTAAGCGCAAGAGCCGATCGGTGATCCCGGAAATGCTAAGCGCACGATTGCCTGCGACTGCGGCCCCCTGATTCCGAGTTTTTCAGCAAGCGACCTGCTTAAGGATTCTACTGCACCTCAATCGAATGCCCATACCAGAAGAGACAATCGCGACGCTGAGACTCATATTGAGTGTCTTTGCTTTTGACAATCTGACGGCAGTATGAAAGCCCTTGAGGGGTGGCGTTGGCGGACGCAGCGCTGGAAGGAGCCGCGCTTGAAGGAGCAGCTTCGTTGATCTTGGCAAGCCAAGCGGGCTGATCGCGAGCGTCGCAGTCCCTCGAATTGTCGCCGAGCATGCCGACAAGGCCGCCCTTCCTGAAAGTATGCCCAAATGCATTGATGGTTTCTTCGGTCGGGCATTCAGCAAAGGCAGATGAGGCTGCTGCGCAAATTGCGAGGGTGATTAAAATGCGTCTCATGGAGATGTTCCCGCCTCAAATAGTGTCAGGCTAGTCAATTTTGATTCTTCGTTGAGGTCAAAGCGGAATTCTTGATTTTCCACGCCCGGAACAACGCCAAGGCGGAGTTTAAGAGCGCCGCGCAGGGAACAAGCGGCGGACATTGAGGAGTGAAAGGCTTGCTTTGTCAGTTCTGTGCGATCTGAAAATCCGCAGTAAACTGATCTTCGGTCCCCTTATAAATGTTCGCGTCCACGCGACCGCTATATCCTTCAGACAGCTCGGCCGTCTCGCTGAATTGCCAGATATCCCAGCGCGAATGATTGATCATAGACGGCATTTCCGTTGCGCGGGCGGAACGCGAGTAGTCTGCGATCCAAACCTTGTAATGGCTTAGTTTATCGAAACTCTCCTCCGGAATGTTCCGCTCCCGCCACCAGGTTCTTGCCGTGTAGACGACGGGGATCCGGCCGGTTTTTTCTTCCACCCTTTTGAGCCACGCCAGCGTTATATCGATGATTTCTTCGGGGCTATGGCTTTGCCAACGGTCGGTCCGGTCGCTTTGTGTGATGTCCCACTCAAGATCGACGACCGGCGGCATATCGGCGCCTTTCAGGCCGCCATTTTTTTCAAGGAAGCTGAGAAAGGTGTCAGCCTGGGAAGCGCCATCAGCGCTCGAGGAGAGAAAGTGATACGCGCCGCGAAGCACCTTCTTCTCTGCTGGCAGGTCATTCAAGGCTTGCCAATAAATGCCGAAGAGGTCGTCCCTATATCTTACCCCTTGTGTCGCCTTCGCGTAAACGAAACGGACATTCTGCTCTCTTAGAGAATCGAAGCTGAAATTGCGGCCGGTGTAATGGCTGATGTCGATGCCGAAGATCGAGTTGGTCCTCGGTTTGCCTTCGTCCTTGAAGGCGTCTTCGGGAAACTTGAATGATTTTTTCTGAGAAAGGGACCTCCGCGCAAAGCCTGGGGGCGGGTTCTCTCTTTCTCCCGAAGCAATGAAAAGCTTGAACAGGTCTGCTCGCGAGAGGTCATCCGTAAGGGGCGCCAGTTCTTCGCCCGTGGTCGTGACCTGCCACGTGTTCTCTGCGGCTGCGGCAGGATGGAGCTGAGCCAGAAAAATTAGAAAAACAGCAAGACGCATGTCGGCCCCTTACCTCAAAAGTTTTGAGCAACGTGCGCCGCGAAAAACCGCCCAGGCAAGCAAAAACGAAGTGCTGCCCACAACCACGAAGGGCGCCTGTGGCCGTTCCGCCGTTGCTGGCCACCAGGCACAGCGCCGGAAAAGCCGGGCGCGCTTCGCCAGGCTCGCCAATCACGAATGCGGCTTATCGGCGTATCGACGGGCGGACGGTGTCATCCCCGGTTTTCGGAACCGTTGGCCGGCAGAGCCACCGCCTGCGTTTTGCGTCATCCCGAAGGCAAAAAAGTGGATCGATTCTTAAGTGCTAGAGTACGTCCGGAAAAGTGTGAAGCGGTTTTCCGATAAGACGCACGATAAAACAAAAGAGCAGAGCAGCTTATCCGCGTCCAAACGGGCGCAGGCTGCCCTAGAGGGGCAAGGCCCAGCGCTTTCCCAATCGGTACTGCAGGCTTACTTATCGCCTGCGCCCCGCGTGACGGACTCCATTACGCGGTCGAGGTTGAAGCTGCCAGGTTTCTGACGAGGCGGGAATTCCCGGAAGCTCTGCAGCCACTGCCCTACATATCCCGCCGCGGGGGCGATCGCGTACATATGCTCCATATACCAGCGCTGGAATCCCATCGCGTCTTCTGCTTCCGCGCGTTCAAACGGGTCCATCCGCAGATTGGTAAGAAGCGTCGCCCGCAAGACCTCGAAGGGGTGCAGCCAGACTTTCAAACCTTCGGCGTTCTGCTTCAGGAACGTGACCTTCCAATTATTATAGCGCAAGGCGGCGACGCTGCCATCATCGGTCCAGTAAATGAACTCCTTGCGCGGCCAATTGCCCTCGCCCTTGAGCGCCGGCATCAGATTATAGCCGTCGAGATGAACTTTGAAGGTCTTGTCGCCGACCTCCTTGCCCTTCAAAAGCTCCTCTTTCACATTCGGATCGCCGGCGGCTGCCAGAAGCGTGGGTAGCATGTCCTCATGGGCGCCAATGTCATTGATGACCGTTCCCGGCTTGACCACGCCCGGCCTGCGGATGACGGTCGGGACACGGTAACCGCCTTCCCAGTTCGTGTTCTTTTCTCCACGGAACATGGTCGTGCCGCCATCGGGCCAAGTGAAGGTCTCGGCGCCGTTGTCGGTCGAATACATGACGATCGTGTTGTCCTCGATGCCAAGCTCCTTCAGCTTGGCCAGCAATTGACCTACCATGGCGTCATGCTCGACCATGCCGTCGGCATAGATTCCAAGGCCTGTCTTGCCTTCGGACCCCGGTTTCAGATGCGTGAAAATGTGCATGCGTGTGGAGTTCCACCAAACCATGAACGGTTTGTTTTCTTTGTGTGCGTTCTCCATGAAACGAAGCGCCGCAGCCGTCACTTCCTCATCCACCGTTTCCATACGCTTCTGCGTGAGCGGGCCGGTGTCTTCGATCTTGCCGCCCGCGAAACTGTGGATCACGCCGCGCGGGCCGAATTTCTTCTTGAAGTTGGGGTCCTTCGGATAATCGACGTTCTCTGGTTCTTCCTCGGCGTTCAGGTGATAGAGATTGCCGAAGAACTCATCGAAGCCGTGATTGGTCGGCAGGGTGTCGTCCCTGTCGCCCAGGTGGTTCTTGCCGAATTGGCCGGTCGCGTAACCTAACGGCTTCAGCAACTCAGTGATGGTGGGATCTTCCGCCTTAAGTCCTTCCGGCGCGCCCGGCAGGCCGACCTTGGTAAGGCCCGAGCGGATCGGGGACTGGCCTGTAATAAAGGCCGCGCGTCCCGCCGTGCAGCTTTGTTGACCGTACCAGTCCGTGAATAGCGCGCCTTCCTTCGCGATTGCATCAATGTTGGGGGTCCTGTACCCCCATCATGCCCTGATTGTAGGCGCTCACGTTGAAAACCCCGATATCGTCCCCCCAAATAACGAGGATGTTGGGCTTTTTCTCACTGGCCGGAGCGGCAGTCGCCGGCCGCGCTGCTGCGGCAAGCCCGATGACTACGGCCGCCAGCATAATTGACCCAATAAGGTTCACGACACGGGCTTTCCAACGCATAGGCTTATACTCCAAAACAAACGGGCCTAAATTGCGTACCCCGGAGCAGTTCGGAAAATGCTCCGACGCTAAGGATCTCAGGTTTACCTAATTCTCAAGTGCAGCTATAATCGCAATCCCGGATAAGCTGCAACGAGGCGACGGCCATCGTTGATCAACTTTCCGTAGAAAGCCGTCAGCCGGAATGACGGTTGTGGGCCGGGGCGGGAAGAAAGAATGAAACAAGCCGCAAATTAGCCCCTTGGAAGGTTACGCGCTCCACCCTCGCAAAAACACCCAGCCTGAGAAAGTTTGGTCGACAATCGAAATTTCGGCTTACGGGCCTTAAACGCAAAATCTACAAAGCGCTAACTAATACCAGCAGCCCAAAGTCCTGACTCGTCAGGGGGGTTCCCTTCGGCACCGTTATGTGAATCGATGCT
>JBAVVQ010000406.1:0-15304 GCA_049697375.1 Rhodomicrobium sp. | reverse complement strand
GACAATTTGATCCGGGAGGCTTTCCTCTTCGGCGAGAGCGGGCGCGGTCATGATGCCCAGCGCAAGCATGAGGGTAAATGTTCCTGCTCTCATCAAACGACTCCTTACGCGATTTCAGGTTGTGCGGAACATCGCGTATTCGGCAGGCTACAGCGCCGTGGTATTGTGGGCGAGGCCATCCTGCAGGTCTTCAATGAAGTTGGGCGGCGGCCGTCTGGCCTCGCGCTTTGAACATCCTCAGAGGGTCCGGCCTCGCCCGAGCTAGTCACGTGTCAGACTCGCCGTTCCCCCGGCTCCGCAGAACGCGCGCCAAGCGCGGCAAAGATGAATGCGAATCCCGTCAGCAGCATGTTGATGCCGACAAACAGGCCGAGAACCCAGAGCGCCGTAGACGGCCATTTCGCGATCACAAGACCGGCCAGCAGGAAGTCGATCAAGCCGCTTATCAGCAAGAGCACCCAACGCCCCGTTTCCTCCTTGACGGAGAAAGCGAGGATAAAGGTCGCGATGCCGTGCACGATAAAATAAGCCGTGAGCAGCATGGTCAACGTGACGGCGCCGTCCAGCGGATACCAGGCCATGATGAAACCAACGATGGCGGTGAGGACCGCGAGCAGGAGAGACGACCAATAGCCCGGCGCGCGCGTCGAGCGGATCAGCGAAAACGTCCGGAAAACGCCCGAGAAAAACAGAAACCAGCCGATGAAGGCGCTCGTGAAAACGGCGGCCAATTGCGGAGCCGCAACGGCGATCATTCCGAGGATGACGAGCAGGACGCCTTGCACCGTGAAAAGCCTCCAATGCTCCTTCAGGCTGCTCCGCATTGCGCTGTCAAAGTCTTCCTTGTTTATGCTTGGCGAGGTCATCGCGTTTCTCCATTCGTGGAATGCGCCCTTATGCTCCGTATTAGGGCTATTTTCAACGCGGGCATGATGAATAAAATGCTGAGCGACAGAAATTTTCCGGCGTGAAAGGCGGCATGTTTTGAACTATCGCCATGTCTATCATGCGGGGAATTTCGCGGATGTCCTGAAACACATCGTCCTGCTCCTCTGTTTGGACTATCTCCAGAAAAAAGAAGGACCGCTGTGTGTCGTCGACGCCCATGGCGGGGCCGGGGTCTACGATCTCCGCTCGGAGGAGTCGTCCAAGACCCGCGAATGGGAACGGGGCATCGGCCGCCTTCAGAACTGCCCTGCCGCGCCTGATGATCTCGAACTCTATCTCAGCCTCCTGCGGGACGATTTGCAGAGCGGGCGTTATCCCGGATCGCCGCTTCTCATCGCGCGCCGCTTGCGGCCGCAGAACAGGCTGATCGCAAACGAGCTTCACGAGCCCACCTTTGAATCTCTCGGCCACAATCTTGCCCCTTTCAAAAATGCACGCGCGTTGCGGATGGACGCCTATGAATGCATCCGCGCGCATATCCCGCCCAAGGAAAGGCGCGGGCTCGTGCTGATCGATCCGCCCTTCGAGAAAAAGGACGAGTTCGAAACGCTGGCGCGTCAGATGCGGCAATGGAAAAAGCGCTGGGAAACGGGCGTGTTCCTGCTCTGGTATCCGGTCAAGGCGCACTTGCCGGTGGCCGCGCTCACCGACGCGGCCCGGAGCCTCGCGTTCCGGCGGACCTGGTTCGCGGAAACACTCATCCTGCCCCGCGACCGCCCCGAAACCCTCAACGGCTGCGGCGTTATCATCTTCAATGCGCCTCATACCGTGCCTGAGCGTGTGGAAGCGCTTCTGCCGGTGCTGAAGGGCGCAATGAGCCTCTACGACACCGCATGCGGCTGGGAAGTCCCAGGCTCGTGACAGCGCGGCGTCGCGCGAGATCAAATCTTAAGTTGTTTTCTTTGAAGCACGGCCCAACCGGCATTTTGTATGAATCTCGCGAATGGCCGCCTCTGTTTGTCAACCTGTCCCTGACGCTTTCGTCTGCATTCCTCCTTCTGAAAGATCTTCAGCGAAATCGCCTTGATGGCAGGTTAACGAAGTCTCCAGCCTGCTCCAATCCTTGATAAATATGGGGAAATGCCGTTCGCGATACCGTCGCCGCCGCCTGCGCCGCAGCGGATCTGGCTGCGCGCTGGCGTTAATTTTCGAAGCCGAAATATATTTAACGGATTTTTGCGCGTCCCAGTAAATGAAAAAAATCCGGCATTAAATAGAATTTAATGGCCGATTCGCTAACCATAAAACACATATAAGTTTCAATGCGTTATATGAAAAGATCGCGTCCAAAGCAAAGGCGCGACGCTCCTCCTGTCGCGCCACATGAACCACTTTTTAACCAAACTCATGACCGGAAATAAATCTCGCGCGCCCTTGTTAACCAACATTGGATTAACGCGCGCGCGGGAAACGGGCCATTTACCATTGTGGCGCGGCGATACACCGTCTGCGCCGCTGCCGTCAAGTCAGAAGCGCGTACGGGATGGAGGTCTGACGCGACGATAGGTTTTCTCGAATTCCGCGCGGCCGATAATATAGGGCTGCCCTGCCCTTTTCCTTGTCGCCGGGTCGAACATGTCGGCGATCATACAGTCGGCGGCGCCGGTCTGCACCTCGCCCCAGGAGGCCCAGAAGCGAATGGCGTGTCCCAGCGGGTTGGGGACCGCGATAATCTCGCCGCGGGCAAGGTATACGTCCCCTGTGCCCCGCCTACGTCTGTAGCGCGCCGCGAAAACCTCGGGCTTGACGACATAGCGCTCGCCGCCCGGCCCGGTCACCACAAAATCGCCGGGAGTCGCGACGTTTTTCGTCTCCTCGCGCCCGTCCGCGAGAATGGTCTCAACGGGCGTCGCGACGCTGACACGCGTGGCCCGGAACTCCCCATTTTTGCGATATAGCTTGCCGTCGCGGTCCAAGGCTTCCGCCATCGCTCGTTTAACGCCCTCGTCCTCATCCTCGCCGATCGGTGTCATTCAAAAGGGCTCGCACCTACACCTAAGCGGCAGGCACTTCGAAGGGGCGCGTGTGCCGGAGCCATAGCCATTCCGTCTGCTCCTGTAAGGCCTCGTGACCAAGTTTCTCGAGAATCTGCACGGCAGTCCATTCCGGTTTCGGATCGCCCTTAATCTTTTCCAGCATTCGGCTTGCATTTTCGAAGATTTGCCTTTGCGAAGCGTATTGTTTCGCCAGCTCAAGATGCGCCCTTCGCATAAGAAAGCCACGGGCGGCGACGCCGCCTCCCGCGAAAAGGCCAAGAGCAGCCTGCCAGAAATCGCCGTAATTATCCGGCTTTACCCAGCTCTCCCAGAGGGAACCGCCGCCGCCATGTGGGATAACCGTTAGCAAAGCAAGACCGATGGCTGTGACGAAGGAGGCGGCGATCGCAAGCCGCGATGCCCATTTCCAAAACCTGTATCTCTCCAGGTGATAGCGTTCCTTCTTCGCCAGCCATGCCTTTTGATCGTCGACCCAACAGGTTTTCGCAATGTCGAGCCCTTCCGGCGTTGGGCCGTTTGCGGCAAGGCGCCCATCCTGGCAGAATTCCATGGAGCGGGCAGCTTGCCGGACCCAATGCATCGCACCCGGTTGACGGGAGAGCAATGTGATCCAAAGCGGACGCATCACACCGGCATTGCGCCAGAAGAACAGCGTTCTCGCCGCTTCCGCAAGACACCGGTATTCCAGAAATCGGTTGTCGACGGAACGCGCCAGGATGCCGGCGGCCAGGATCGCCATGACAAGGGTGATGCCCAGATACATCGAGGGCGCCCAGGCTTTATTCGTCACAAAGTTGAAAACAGCGACGGCGCCTAACGCCAAGGCATAGATGAGGCCATCGCTGTTGCGCACCGTCTTGGCGAAGAGCGCCGACAGGGCATCCGAGGCGCGGAAGATGAGATCGGTGACTGCGAACGAAGGATCTTCCCCGCTCGCCGCAAGATGAGGGCTGCTCGCAATCAGGGTTTTGTTGCGCAGCACGTCGCGATTGTACCGGTCGATCCGATCCAGGATCTGCCGGATGTCGGTTCCCGCGCTGGCGCCCTGCGATGTGGCTTGTACCGGACATTTGGTGGTGATGACTTTCGCCGTGGCCGGATCGATGCGTATGAGCAATCCCGGCTCGAGGGGATCGAGCGGCGACATCGCCTCCTTGTATAGGGAATACTCATTGGGGGCGTCGCCGCGTTCGAACCATGCGACTTGATCGCCGGTCCCTCCCCTCCCGCGAGCGGGCTTCCCGTCCCAGATGGCGAACAACACCTGGGCGTGATCCGCGACAATGGCGCCCGCGCGCGCATATTGCCGATTGCGTTGTTCGCCCTCGAGGGCCCTCGACGCGTCGCACGCGTCGCCTTCGGGGATGGACGCCTCTTTTACAAAGCAAGCGCGGCTCAGGAAGCTACGGAATTCCGCCTTCGACTCTTCGATTAGAAAATCCCGCTCGTACTCATTCTGCGGCATCGGCAAGACGGCGATCAGTTCCGCCGACAACTCTTCCATCGCGACACGCGCAACCAGGCGGTCTGCGCCCTCGGCAAGCGAGGAGAGAACGACAAAGGGAGAATGTATGTAGTGTTTGCGCAAGCGGGCGCACTCCGCTTTCACGGCGTCGGATAGCTTTGTGTCCCCCGGGTGAATATTGCGGTGACCGGTGACCCCAATGAGGATCGGCGCCCGGCCGCCCCAGCGGTCAAAAGCATCCGCCCGTGAGAACAAAACCTCTGAAGGATTCGCGCGCATGACTTTCCCACTCGCTCCAGAACTTGAACTACGCGGGCTTAAAGCGAGGCGCAAGCTTTTGCGAGGCAGCCTACAACGCGAATTTATCGGGCGGCGTCCTCTCGCCTTGGGTGGACGCTTGGCTTAGTTTAGCGTAAACGTGATGAAAATTGGGGACGGGAATGGGCTTGATCAGCGATCTCTTCACGTGGTGGAACGGCGCGACGCTTTCGACGAGGCTGTACACGAACGCACGCGGCCAATTTGTCGGAGAGGACGAACACGGCAATCGCTATTACCAGGACTTGAGCCGAAAGGGTCCGGCGGGGCGGCCGCGCCGCTGGGTCATTTATGATGGCCTCGCGGAGGCCAGCAAGGTTCCGCCAGAGTGGTTCGGCTGGCTGCATTATACGGTCGATACGCCTCCAACGGAGGAAACCTACCATCCGAGGTCATGGCAGAAACCGCATACCGAGAACATGACGGGGACGCCGCTGGCCTACCGGCCGCCAGGGAGCCTCATCGGCGAAATGCGCCGCCCAAAGGCGGACGGCGATTACCAGCCGTGGAAGGCTGAGTAAGGCGGGCGCGCCCCTAACCTCTTTATTCGCCCGCTTGCAGCCTTTCCGGATGCCAATCCCGATTGCCAGCCTCGGATTTATCCGTATCTTGTTCAGAGGCTGGCGGGCAGCGCAACGCCGCGCCTGCTTGAACAGAAGCAGGACTTTTCCTTTGTTTGCCTTCGACAACAGCTATGCGCGGCTCCCGGAGCGCTTCTATTCGCGGCTCGCTCCGGTGGGCGTCTCCTCTCCGCGTCTTGTGAAGCTGAACGAAAAGCTCGCGTGGCGCCTCAATCTTGACCCCGCTGCCCTTTCCTCGCCTGAGGGCGTTGCAGTCCTCGCAGGCAACAGGATACCTGAGCGCGCCGATCCCCTCGCGATGGCCTACGCTGGCCACCAATATGGAACGTTCGTTCCTCAGCTTGGAGACGGCCGGGCGATCCTGCTGGGCGAGGTTGTCGATCGGGACGGCGTCCGCCGGGACATCCAACTTAAAGGGTCTGGCAGGACGCCCTTTTCCCGAAGCGGCGATGGCCGGGCGGCGCTTGGGCCAGTGCTTCGAGAGTACATTGTGGGCGAGGCGATGGCGGCGCTCGGGATTCCGACCACGCGGGCGCTCGCTGCTGTGACAACCGGGGAGACGATCTGGCGCGACAGGCCGCTTCCGGGGGCCGTGCTCACCCGTGTCGCCCAGAGCCACGTCCGCATCGGCACCTTCCAATTCTTCGCGGCGCGCGGCGACGTAGAGGCCACCCGCCATCTTGCCGATTACGTCATAGGCCGCCATTACCCTGAAGCCGCCGGTGAGGAGAACCCCTATCTCACGCTTCTGAACCTGGTGATAGGGCGCCAGGCAGACCTCGTCGCCGAGTGGCTGCTCATCGGCTTCATTCATGGCGTCATGAACACGGACAATATGTCGATCGCTGGCGAAACCATCGACTATGGCCCCTGCGCCTTCATGGACGCCTACAATCCTGAAACCGTCTACAGCTCGATCGACCGCTTCGGCCGTTACGCCTATGGCAACCAGCCGCGCATCGCGCAGTGGAACCTGGCCCGCTTCGCGGAGACGCTGCTGCCGCTCCTCGCGGAAGATGCCAATTCCGCTGTAGAGGCCGCTCAGAGGGCGCTCAATGATGATTTCCTTTCCGGCTTCGATCGGACTTTCGCAGCCGGCCTCAGACGCAAGCTTGGATTGCTTCAAGCGGAACCCGGCGACATGCTGCTCGCGAAAGACTTGCTCGACCGGATGGCCGCAAACGGCGCCGACTTCACACTGACGTTCCGCCGCTTATGCGACGCCGCTGGCGACGCCGATAGGGACGAGGATCTCAGGCGCCATTTCGACGATCCCGGCGCTTTCGACGGGTGGGCTAAACGGTGGCGCCAGCGCCTCTCAGCCGAGGGCGGCGCCCCGGCCGAACGCGTCGCGGTCATGCGGCGGGCAAACCCCGCATTCATCCCGCGCAATCATCTGGTCGAGGAGGCGCTCACGGCAGCACAGGACCACGGTGATCTGGGGCCATTCCAGACCCTGCTCTGCGTGCTGGCGACGCCTTATGAGGATCAACCCGGCTTCGCGCGCTATGCCGAGCCGCCGCGCCCTGATCAGGTGGTGCATCAGACGTTTTGCGGCACCTGAGCGCTGAGAAACCTCGGCAATAGCCTCTCAAAGGAGGGGCGGGGCAACCTCGCAAATGGCCGCAGATCTGCGATGAAATGTCACAGACCCTTTCTGATAAATCAATGACGGCTTTTCAAGGGGCTATGATTGTCTCCTGGAACTTATGAAGCCGGATCGCCGCTCCTGGCAGGCATGCCGATTACGGTCAGCTTTTTGGCCCTTATCATGCGCGCTGAACGCCTAGGCCTCAGGGGTGTTTGTCCGGTTAGACATAAAGTTGAGGCTTCAGTTTCGGGGTTTTTCCCCCTAATACAAATAAAAAGCCGAAGCATGGGAGGAGTTGGATGGACACGGTTGCTGGGACATCAAACGGAATTGGGCGAAAACTGCTCTGGGTGCTGATAGCCATCCTTGGCGCGGTCTCATTGGGCATTGTCGCCTTGAGCCGCGGCGAAACAATCAGCGCGGCGTGGCTTGTGATCGCCTCGGTATGCGTCTACCTGCTCGCATACCGCTTCTACGCGCTTTTCATCGCAGACCGCGTCCTGGGCGTCGATCCATCCCGGCTGACGCCGGCCACCCGTCACAATGACGGCCTCGACTATGTTCCCACAAATAAATACGTGCTTTTCGGACACCACTTTGCGGCCATCGCTGGCGCAGGCCCGCTGGTAGGCCCGGTGCTCGCCGCCCAGATGGGGTATCTGCCTGGCACCCTCTGGATCCTAGTCGGCGTCGTTTTCGCAGGCGCCGTACAGGATATGACCGTCCTGTTCTTTTCGGTGCGGCGCGATGGGCGCTCCCTCGGCGACATGGTGCGTTCCGAGATGGGGGCTACGGCGGGCGCTATCGCTCTTGTCGGCCTTTTCGCGATCATGGTGATCCTGCTTGCGGTCTTGGCGCTCGTTGTGGTCAAGGCGCTCGCAGGGAGCCCGTGGGGAACTTTCGCTGTCTTCGCGACCATTCCGATTGCAATGTTCATGGGGCTCTATGCCCGCTTCATCCGCGTCGGGCGCATCGGAGAAATGTCCGCCATTGGTGTGATTCTCCTCCTCATCGCGCTCATTTACGGACGCTATGTCGGCGACAACCCGCTCCTTGCGCCTTTCTTCGATCTCAAAGGCGAGACGCTTGCCCTGATCATCATCGGCTATGGATTTGTGGCTTCGGTCCTGCCGGTGTGGCTGCTTTTGGCCCCGCGTGATTACCTTTCAACCTTCCTGAAGGTTGGAACGATGCTCTTGCTGGCGCTTGGTATTCTTTTCGTGCGGCCCGATCTGCAAATGCCCGCCGTGACAAAGTTCATCGACGGCAGCGGGCCGGTCTGGTCCGGGAGCTTGTTCCCCTTCCTTTTCATAACCATCGCCTGCGGCTCCGTTTCCGGTTTTCACGCGCTGATCGCCTCTGGAACAACGCCGAAGATGATCGAAAATGAAAACCAAATCCGCCTTATCGGCTACGGGGGCATGTTAACGGAGTCCTTCGTCGCCATCATGGCGATGATTGCCGCCACGGTGCTCCATCCGGGTGTCTATTTCGCCATGAACAGCCCGGCCGCGCTGATCGGCACGGACGCGGCGAACGCCGCGAACGTCATCTCGAACTGGGGCTTTGTCGTTACGCCCGACACGCTGACGCAGTTGGCGCAGGATGTCGGGGAGAAGACGCTTCTTTCGCGCACGGGAGGCGCGCCGACGCTGGCGGTCGGGATGTCGTACATCCTGTCCGGCCTCTTCGGCGGCCAGGCCCTGATGGGCATCTGGTATCACTTTGCGATCCTGTTCGAGGCGCTCTTCATTCTCACAACGGTCGACGCGGGAACGCGGGTGGCGCGGTTCATGATCCAGGACATGGTCGGCACCGTGATCCCCTCTTTCCGCAATACGGAATCCTGGTCGAATAATCTGATCGGGTCGGCTCTTGCGGTCAGCGCCTGGGGCTACTTCCTCTATCAGGGCGTAATCGATCCGATGGGCGGGATCAACACACTGTGGCCGCTGTTCGGCATCTCGAACCAGATGCTGGCAGGGATCGCTCTCATCCTCTGCACCGTCATCCTGTTCAAAATGAAGCGCCAGCGCTATGCCTGGGTGACCATCCTTCCGACCGTCTGGCTTCTGATCTGCACGCTGACCGCCGGCGTTCAGAAGGTGTTCAGCGACGATCCAAGGATCGGCTTCCTTGCCCATGCGCGTAAGTTCGAGGAGGCTTTTTCGGCCGGTCAGGTTCTCGCTCCGGCCAAGACGATGGCCGAGATGAGACGAGTGATCAACAACGATTACGTCGACGCAACGCTCGCGGCGCTGTTCGTGGCCGTTGTCGTCGCAATAGCGATTTACGGTGTGCTCGCTCTTATTCGCGCGCTCGGCACCCCGTCGATCACATCGGTGGAAGTTGGAGAGGCAGGAGCTCTGCCAGGAGCCGCCCGTGGCTGACGAAGACCTCAAGCCTTGGCAATTGGTTGTTCGGACGGCACGTCTCATGATCGGTATCCCCGACTATGAGACGTATCTGGAACATCGCCGCATAAAACATCCCAGTGAGCCCGTCATGACCTACGAAGAATTCTTCAAGGAACGTCAGGATGCGCGCTACGCCTTCGGCAAGGGGAAAATCAGCAGGTGCTGCTGATCGTGGGAACGTTGCCGGGCGCCGCAAGCTTTCTCCCAGGAAACAGGGGGAGTAAGCGGCGCCCAAGCATATCAAATCGAAAAATGCGGCCGGCGCCGATCTCAAGCACAATCCAGCGGCCGGCTTCAGCCCGTCAGGCGTCCGGGCGCTGAAGCTGAAGGCGACGCGCCGGGCGAAAGCCCCGTTGATGGCGTCCTCATCCTCAACGATTGATCGGCGCGTTGATCCGTCAATGGAGACGGATCTGTGTGCGATCCGAATGACCTTCCGCATCCACGACGGTGATCTGGACAAAGCCGGGGCCGGGCGGCTTCAGAAACGCTTCCCGCCGGTGGGGCGAGGACGTTAGCGGCGCCCCATCCACGAGCCAGGTCAGCGGCAGCGTTCCCCCTTCTGCCTTCAGCGCGACGGGAAGCTTCTCGGCCTGCCCTTCCGCGGACGCTATCTCGACGTCGGAGTTCGGTGGCGGGAAGGCAATGTGCAACGCTTGTTCGTGGCCAGCCCCGCTTGAGACCTCGCGCTTTTGTTCGCGGAAAATGCGAAGAGGCGGCGGCAGATCCGCTGTCTTCCGCGTGCCGATGATATTCGGCGGCGCACTCACAAACGGCGCTCGATGCGGTCCAATCGCGCTGAACAGCTCGAAAAGCACCGGAGCCGCCACCCGCAGGCCCACAAGTCCCGGCACGGAACTGGCATCCGCCCGGCCGGCCCAGACAACAATCGTATAATCGCCGTCGAAACCCGCAGCCCAGGCGTCCCGGAAACCGTAGGAGGTGCCGGTTTTGAAGGCGACCGCGCCCGGCGTCACGTTCGGGGGAACCGGCGCCCCGCGAAGGATATCGGCCACATACCACGCCGCGGCGGGCTGAAGCACAACGGGCTGCCCATCGGCGCCCCAGGCCGGGGCGTTTTCTATCTGATAGCGAAGCGGTATGACGCTTCCGCCGCGAGCCAGCCCAACATAAAGCGTGGTGAGGTTCTCAAGCGTGAGGCCCGCGCCGCCCAGCGCCACGGTAAGGTTGCGCGGCACGGCGAACGGCATGCCCGCCTCGCGGAAACGCGCGGCGAGCTTCACGGGGCTGACCTCGTTCAGCACCTTCACGGCTGGGACGTTAAGCGAGAGCTGGAGCGCGGTCCTGACCGTCACCGTTCCGTGGAACACATTGTCGAAATTGACTGGCGCATAGCCGTCGAAGCGTACAGGCTTGTCTTCGATCAGCGTCTCGGGATGCGCAAGCCCATCCTCGAAGGCGAGGCCATAGATGAACGGCTTCAGTGCGGAACCGGGCGAGCGGATCGCGGACGTCATGTCGATCGCGCCAAGCCGGGTATCGTCGAAATAGCCCGCCGAGCCGACATGAGCCAGCACTTGGCCCGTGCGGTTGCTCACGATCAGCGCCGCGATTGAGATTTTCTCGCCAAAGGCTTGCGCATTTCTGCGGGTGATGGTCTCGGCCGCTTCCTGGAGGTTCCTGTCGATCGTGGTCGCGATAGCGGATTGATTGGACAACGCCACCGTCAGCCGCTCGGAGAGATGCGGCGCAAGCGCCGGAAACTCACGGCGCCCACGCGGGACCGCCTGCGCGAGCGCCGCTTTGGCGTCCGCCTGTGTGATTGCCCCGGCCGCAGCCGCTCTTCGAATAACGCGGTTCCGCCCCGCGACAAGGGATGCGTAGCCGCGATCCGGGCGGCGCACTTCCGGCGATTGCGGGATCGTTACAAGAAGGGCGGCCTCCGCGATGCTGAGCCGTTGCGGCTCCTTCCCGAAATAAGCCAGCGAGGCGGCGCGGACGCCCTCAAGATTACCGCCGTAAGGCGCGAGCTTCAGATAGAGCGAAAGAATTTGCCGCTTGCTAAGCGTCCACTCAAGGCGCGCGGCGTCGGCAATCTGTTGAAACTTGGCGGAGATGGAATGCGTTGGAGAGCCTCGGAGCAGCCGCGCCACCTGCATCGTCAGCGTCGATCCGCCCGAGATGGGCTTGCCATGCGCAATCGCCTGAAGCATGGCTCGCCCAAAAGCGAGGGGATCGATGCCAGGATGCCGCCAGAACCGCCGATCCTCGAATGCAAACAGAAGCGCCAGATAGGTTGGACTGACATCATCGGGCCTTGCATCCAAGCGCCAGCGCCCATCGGGAGTGGTGAAGGCGCGCAACAGATGCCCGTCGCGGTCGAGAACGAGGCGTGACGACGATGCCGCGGCCTCCAGGGGCAAAGGATCGAAGAGTTTGAGCGACGACGCTGCGAATGCAAAGAGTCCGAAAACCAGGGCGCCGCGAATGAACCACCTATAGGTGTTACGCTTACTCATCCACGCTTTACCCTATCCAGAAATGCCGCAGGCATAATCCCAGAATTTCTGAAAATTGGAATGATCCCGGGCATGCGCAAGTGCCCTTTCGGAGTAATCACGACGGAAGCAGCGAAACCTCCTCCAATCATCGCCTATTGCGCCGCCGTGATTTCCACCTTCGCGCCAGACGTGCGCGCAAAGCGATCCGGCCGGTACATGTCCTCGACGCGAGCGCCGGCATGGCTGTAAATGCCGGGACTGACCGCTCGCATGACATAAGCCATCGTCATCTGGGCCGGAACCTTTCGCCCCGTGTCGGTCAGGGAAAAGGCCGCGACGAAGCGGTCGTCCCGGAAGGCCGAAAAGACCGGCGTATAGGTCGAAGGCAGCCAGGAGAACGCCTTGAGGTCCGACCCTTTCAGGAGCGCGGGGTTCTCGATGTCGAAGCCGGCTGGCAGCCGATCCTCCACAACGATCTGAGCGAGCTTCGGATCGACTTCCGTCACCTTCAGCACCACGACCACACGGTCGTTCTGCTTCAGCTTGTCGAACGGAATCTCGCGGCCGTCGGGGGCATAGGTCTTGCGCTCGATCTTGAACCCGCTCTCGGCGGACGGCTCGGGTTCCATACCCTCGCCGGTCACGAGCACCGACGCGGGGACGGCTTCGGGAGCGCGGTTCGCGATCAAGAGCCCCTGAGAGGCGAACTGCGCAGGCGTCAGCATTGTCTGGAACTTCTCGGAGGCGGCGTTCGGCAGGATGGCGCTCACATTCGTGATCTCAATCGGGCCTGCGAAATCTCTGCCGGACAGGACCGTCTGGAACGATCCTTTGACCGGAACGCCGTTCACTTCGAGCGCCAGATCTTTGTTCTGGGCATCGAGCGTGCGCGCGGCGAGCAGAAGCCAGAGGCTTTCCTGCGTCGTCGTCTCCTTTTGATGCGCCCTCAACTTCGTCACGATATGGAACGCCTTCTGTAACTGCGGCGTCGAGGCCCCGCTTTCTCCCATCAGCGCGAGCACGGCGGCGGCGTCGCGAAGCTCAGTGCCGTAATCGGCGCGATAAGCGAGCGGCGCCTGGGCATCCGGCGTCGCGAGCTCCGACAAGGCGGAGGCGAATGTCAGCGTCGCCCTTTCCTTGTCGCCGAGCATGGCGAGGCCAGCGGCAAGTTGCGCGCGGGCGATCGGCGTCGAAAAGGCGTCGATCTTCGTGTCGGCGTAATAGCGCAGATCGCCGAGCACGCTGCGGCCGGACCGCGCCAGCACATAGAGCGCATAGGCAAGGTCTTCGCCGCCCTTCTTGAAATCGCGCGCGTTGTTGACCGTATTCTTCAGTCTGTCGAGCGAGATCTCATAATTCGTGTCGCGGACAGCGTAGCCCTTTTCCCTCGCGCGGGTAAGGAAGTCGCTCACATAGGCGGTCAGCCACATATCCTCGCCGTACGGCCCCCAAAGACCGAAAGCGCCCGACGAAGACTGCATCTCGTAGAGCCGCGCAATCGCCTTCTCGACGGCGGCTTTCGCCTTCGGCTCCTTACTGATGCGCGCGCGCGATGCAACCTCATCATAGTAGAGGAGCGGAAGCGCGCGGCTTGTGGTCTGCTCGGCGCAGCCGAAGGGATAGCGGTCGAGTCCGATGAGGAGTCCCGGCACATCGAAGGAAGCGGTGCGGCTCGCAGTGACCGAAATCTTCGCGGTCGCAGGAACGAGATCGCGGATCAGTTCGCTGCCGACTCGCAGCGACCCGGTCGTAGCGGCGAGCATCTGCGTCGTGCGGCGGCGCACATTGGGCGCGGGCGGTTCGACCGCGACGGCATAGGTGCGCTCGATGGCGACGTTCCCTGGTCCTGTCAGCGAGAAGGAGACATGCCCGTCGCCCACCGATGCGCCCTTGATCGGGATGCTCTGGCTGACGCGCTTTTCGAGATCGAGCGTCAGCGCGCGCTCGGCAGGACCGACGACCTCCACCCCGCCATCGCCCTTCGCCGTGAGTTGATACGCGCCGGCGGGGGCCTCCACATTCTCGATGCTAAGATGCAAAGTGGAACTGTCGCCCAGCATCAGGAACTTCGGCGGCGTGGCCTGCGCCACAACTGTGTCACGCACGATCACATCTTTTTCGCCCGAGCCAATCTTCGACGGCGTCCAGGCTTGGGCCGAAAGCCGCATGGTCCCGTTGAAGGGCGGCAGTGTGAACGTCGCTTGCGCTTTTCCGCTGGCGTCGGCCTGGAGCGGGCCGGAGTAAACCGCAAGCGGCGTTTCCGCGAGCGGCCTGCCATTCATTTCGAGGCCGCCTTCGTCGCCGCCCGAGCGGACCACGCCCCGCACGCCCTGCATGCCGTCGATGAGCTTACCGTAAAGGTCGCGCATCTCAAGCCCGAGGCGGCGCTGGCCGAAGAAATAGGAGGCTGGCGCGGGCGTCTTGTAACGCGTGATATCGAGGATGCCGAGATCGACGCCGGAAACGACCACGGTCGCGTTCTCGCCTGTATCAAGGCCCGAAATGGAGGCCGACACCGTAACCGGCCCGGCCGGCCGCACCGCTGGCGGCGTCTCGAGCGCGACAGACAGCGTGCGCGACTTCGTGTCGATCGGGAGCCATCTCACGCCCACGGCGCGGCTCGGCATGCGCTTCGCGGCGCTGTCCATCGGCCGATAGAGAATTGCGGTCGCGTAGGCGCCCGGCCCCCAGGCTGGATCGGCTTTGAAGGTTGCGGACCCGCCCGACGCGGCGACATCGATCATCTGGGCGGCGAGCACCTTGTCGCTGACGATGGCGACGAGCGCCTGGCCAGCCATGCGCGGCATGATCGTCACCTTGACATCGTCGCCCGCTTTGTATGAGGCGCGGTCGAGCGCGAGGTTCAGAATCTCTGGCGTGTCTGAGGTTTCGGCCACGAACCAGCCGGCCGAGAACGAATAGCTTGTCGCCGGGCCTTGCGCGGTCGCCGACGCGATGTCGAGCCGATAATTGCCGGCGTCGACCGGAGCCTTGATACGAATAGAGCCTGTGGCGGGAGTGTTGAGGGCGCCGCCCGCGACGCGGTTCTCATAATTCACGAGCTCATAGGACCAGCGATTGTCGCGCGAGTACCATTGGAACTGGCTCTCGACGCGCTGAAGCTCCCATTTGAGGCCATTGACCGGCGCCTGTTTCCCGTCCGGGCCGATGCCGACGATCTCGAATTCGGCAGCGGCGCCCTCCGGCACGGAGCCATCGAAGAGCGGCTTCACGCCGATAAAGCTTTTGCCCGTATTAACCTTCATCGCGATCTTGTCGGCGAGCACGCGCCCGCTCGGTTCGCGAAGCCGGATCATGACATCGGCGGCCAAAGGTTTCGAGGTTTGCGGGAGATCGGGCAGCGCGATGGAAAGCGACGCCGCGCCGCTCGCGTCTGTGTTCGGTAGCGCCTCTATCTCCTTTCGAACCACGGTGAACTTTTCACTTTCCAGGCCCACCCGGTAGCCGGAAAATCCGCTGACCTCGCTCGATGCGGAAATCGACATCTCGCCTTCGAGGCCGAGA
>JBAVVQ010000405.1:0-6257 GCA_049697375.1 Rhodomicrobium sp. | reverse complement strand
AGCCGTGCCTATCCGGTTAAGACAGACACCCACTACATATAGAGTGGCCAGACACCTCATTTGGCGTCAGCAATGCGCCAATAAGCTGACATACTCCCGTTCTTGCAGATCAATTGGGTCACCCGTGTTTGTCGGGCGCATGTTTTGGCTGCACTGACCAGGCCGCTGGCTCGTCGTCCTTGTCGGCTTCGGCCGCCGCCGCCGTCGCCTGCACCTTGTCGGGCGTGTGATGGGCGGGCGCGTAGATAGCATAGACCTGCATTGGCGTCGCGCCGATATTGGTGATGTTGTGCCAGGTCCCCGCCGGAACGAGGACGCACCAGCCGTCTGAAACTTCCTTTTCGAAAGTCAGTTTGTCATTCGCGGCTCCCATCTGCACTCGGCCGCGGCCAGCGTCGAGGCGCAGGAACTGATCGGTCTCCGGATGCGCTTCAAGGCCAATATCTCCGCCAGCGGGGATCGACATCAGCGTCACTTGCAGGTAGCGCCCGCTCCAGGCGACTGAACGGTAATTTGTGTTTTCCTTCGTCGCGCGTTCAATGTCGAACGATTGCGGCTGTGGCCCAATGTCTTTGATCCTGTCAGCAGTGCTGCCCATGACTGATCTCCTCAAGATTGCGGGCGATGCACTGTCTCGCATTGCCATCGACAATTTATTGCACATCGCGATGACAATATCGAGCCATCCTTTGACAGCGGGAAGGTTCGGAAAATACCCAGTCAATGCTGCATTCATCGCGTGATTGCTTCGGGATAACCCGTCATCGCTTCTCGCCCCGAGGCCATCCGTCATGCGGTTTGGCTCTATCTTCGGTTCACAGCTTGCGTCGATCCAAATCTAGGCTTTTCCGAAAGACTTCCGCCGCCGCCAAGGTCTCAGTTGGGTCACGTATGGCCAAATCAGCCGCTCTATATGTAGTGGGTGTCTGTCTTAACCGGATAGGCACGGCTGAAACTAGCGACTTTCTGCCTTACATAGACCCAAACTTTAATTGCACAGTATATCCAAAGAGGTATGATAATTACTGCGGACAATGGCGGCTCAATTAGTGCCTTATTAGCGTTCCTGAAAGGGACGACAGTGGTATTCCATACCACAACGATAGACCCGATGCTTATGCCAAGCAGAACTAATACAACAATAATTGCAACTATAGACAAGGCACCAATTCCAAGAAGCAGGAGGAAACCAAAACCGGCTTCACCCCAAAATCCAAGTATGAGCACAACAAGGATTGCAAATAAGAGCAAAGTTATCATCTTTTAGAGTGTCCGGCTAACCATCGTTCCGGCTGATCACTTCTGCTCCTCGTCTTCTTCCTTATGGAAGTTCATGCTTTTCTGATCTTCTTCCGGAGAGCTTGGCAAGTCAGCGAAGGCCAGCACCTGCGGCCCGTTCGGACCGACCAGCTTCTTAAAATCCGGGTCATTGGAATAAATGCGGCTCACGCCTTCAACCCGCGCAATGGCGATAATTTGCCGGTCGAATTTGATCTGCTGCCCACCCGTTGCGAGGCCCAACCTCTTATCTCCCGCGTCAATGGCATCCTTGACCATCGTAGCCGCCTCCACGGCAGCACGCGTATCAAAGCTTGCGACGCGGAAAGACGAGCTGCCGCTCATCACCGCCTGATACTTTGGCCCAGCAGCTCCAGCCCTTACCAGATATTCGCTGAGCGCCGGTGTCGGCACCACAATGCGTGCCTTTGTCTTCTCAAGCTCGGAAAACAGGTAATTCAGCTTGCGCCTGGCCCCCGGCTCCGGCTCATTCGCTTTTGGGTCAAACAATGGAATAAGAAACGATGCATCAAATACCACCATCAATCTTCCCCGTACCGCAGGCGCCGCAATTCTTCGTAGGGGTCATCAACGTCACGCCATCCGTTGCCCTCAATGGCCCGCAATTCCGCCAGAACCTCGCTTAAAGGCCTGTCATTGAAAGGCTCAAAGGAATCAACCTTGAACCGCTTCAGAATCCATTCCCCAGTGCTTTCGCGCGTCCACCGTCCACGCCCGGTCACACGCACCATGTCGAACAAATACGCAGCCAGCTTCTTGGCCTGCTCTTTCGTTACATCACAAGGATAAGCCCGCTGACCGTCATCAATGACCGCCTTGATTTTCTCTTTTCGTCCGCCGATTCGCACCAGCCTGCCATCAAGAGTTCCATCCTGATTGAAAGGCCCGTAAACTTCCGGAACCACACGCTTGATACCGGGAAACGGAATAATCTCGGCCCCGCCCTCCATCCGTCCGGAGGAGTTATCCTTGACCAGCAGATCGTTCAAGGCCCGATAAGCGCCGCGAACATCCGGGGGAGCCGTACCATCCTGCAAGCCGCGCACCCGGACTTGCACCTTTGGAACAGACTCTTTCTCTACCTTGGCAACCAACACCGTGCTGCCGCGCTCAACCCGCTTAAAATGAACATGCGAATTCTCGCCAAGTAGCGTCGCCCAAAGATGCACGTATTCGGCCAGGCGCGACATTGGCAGCGTCTCCGGCGTGAAGCCGTCAATGACGTACCGATATACAAGCGAATCCCCTACCAACTCGTCCATTGGATGCGCTCCTCACTATCCATTTTATAGGTGATTTGAATGCCGTTGTCGCGCAAGTCCGGAGAATCTAAACATCTAAAAGTGAAATTAGTTTAATTCCATATTGAGCTGGAACGCAAAGAGCAAGCACGCTTTGCCACCGAAGCTTCATCCAGCCCGATCACTGGCCTTTCGAATATACGGGCGATCTGCTCGATCTCCTCAATGTGTTGGGCGCCTCGTGCTTCTCGAACCGAAGCAGGCCGCGCTCATGGACGGCCGCCGCTTCTATCTCTTCCCGCAGATGACGAACTGGCTCCCGGACGACGAGGCGGCGCGACTTCGCCTTGCATTTGAGACGGAGCTTCAGCGGCTGAGGGCTGCTTAGTCTCTAAAGCGGGGCATGACGCTTGATTAGGCATGAAGCTTGCACGTCCGGCTTAAGCAAAGCACAGTGCCGCGAAACGAATCCAAGCCGCCCCCCAGGAGACACGATGGCCCTCCACGTCGCGCTGACCCACCGCACGGAATATGTCTACGACCGGCTCACCGCCCTCGGCCCGCAAATCGTGCGGCTCCGGCCCGCGCCGCATTCGCGCACGCCGATCCTGTCGTACTCGCTGAACATCACGCCGAAAGACCACTTCATCAACTGGCAGCAGGATCCGTTCGGCAATTATCTGGCGCGGCTCGTCTTTCCCGAAAAGACGCACGAGTTCAAGGTGACGGTCGATCTCGTGGCGGACATGGCCACGATCAATCCGTTCGATTTTTTTGTCGACGAAAACGCGCGCGACTGGCCGTTCAAATACGAGGTGGAGCTGAAAGAGGAGCTGACGCCCTACCTCAAAGCGGTGGAGCCGGGGCCGCTCCTGCGCGACTATATCCGGGGCCTGAAGATCGACGCGAAGACTTCCCTCGACTTCATCTGGGCGCTCAACCAGCAGCTTCAGCACGACATCCGCTATCTGATCCGCATGGAGCCCGGAGTGCAGACGCCGGAGGAAACGCTCAAAAATTGCTCAGGCTCGTGCCGGGACTCGGGCTGGCTGCTCGTGCACATCCTGCGGCATTACGGGCTCGCGGCGCGCTTCGTGTCCGGCTATCTCATTCAGCTGAAGGCGGATATGAAATCCCTCGACGGGCCTTCGGGCACGGATCACGATTTCACCGATCTGCACGCCTGGGCGGAAGTTTACCTCCCGGGCGCAGGCTGGATCGGTCTCGATCCGACCTCGGGCCTCTTCGCGGGCGAAGGCCATATTCCGCTCGCGGCGACCCCGGCGCCCCAAAGCGCCGCGCCCATCACCGGCGTGCACGAGGAGGCCGAGGTCCAATTCTCGCATCATATGCAGGTGAGGCGCATTCTCGAAAGCCCGCGCGTCACGCTGCCCTACACCGAAGAGCAGTGGGCCGCCATCGCGAAGGCCGGCCACGAAGTGGACCGCCGCCTGAAGGCTGCCGACGTGCGCCTTTCCATGGGCGGCGAGCCGACCTTCGTTTCCATCGACGACGTGGACGGGGCGGAATGGAACACCGACGCCGTCGGCCCGACAAAGCGGCTCTATGCGGAGAACCTCATCCGGCGCCTGCGCGACAAGTTCGCGCCGGGAGGCCTTCTGCATTATGGCCAGGGCAAATGGTATCCGGGGGAGCAGCTGCCGCGCTGGTCCTTCGCGGTCTATTGGCGCGCCGATGGGCAGCCGCTCTGGGAAAATGCGAAGCACATCGACAGCGAAATCCCGGCGAAACCCGTGACGCACGCCGAGGCCGGGATCTTCGCCGCGACGCTCGCCGAGCAGCTGGGGCTGCCAGCAGACTCAGCCATGCCCGCTTATGAGGACGCCGCGCATTTCCTTCTGATCGAGCAGAAGCTGCCGCTCGATCTCGACCCCGCCGACAACAAGCTGGAGGACCCGCAGGAGCGGGCGCGCGTCATCAGGGTTTTCGAACGCGGCCTCGACAAACCGGCCGGCTATGTCATGCCAATCCAGGTCTGGCACAGCCAGGCGCGCGGGCGAAGCTGGGTCACCGAGCGCTGGGGCTTCCGGCGCGAGCGCCTTTTCCTGCTGCCGGGCGATTCGCCGGTCGGATTCCGGCTGCCGATTGGGTCGCTCCCCTATCACGGGCCAGCCAACTCTTCGCATGTCGTTCCGATCGATCCTTTCGCCGCCCATGCCGCTTTGCCGCCGCGCGAGGTGTTGCTGCGCGACCGCAGGCAGTCGGTCACGCTGATTTCGCCTCCCGTCTTTACGGCCGCTCCTCCACCCGAGGTGTATGGCTCGGTTCGCACCGCGATGGTGATCGAGCCGCGCGACGGGCATTTGTGCGTGTTCATGCCGCCGCTCTCCGACGCGGAGGACTACGCCGCACTTGCCGCCGCAATTGAGGAGACCGCGAAGATCACGGGCTCGCCTGTTCATATCGAAGGCTATCACCCGCCCTCCGACCGCCGTCTCAATGTCATCAAGGTCACGCCCGACCCAGGCGTCATCGAAGTGAACATCCACCCCGCCACGAACTGGGATGAAGCTGTCTCCATCACCGAGACGCTTTACGAGGAGGCGCGGCAGGCGCGGCTTGGCACGGAAAAATTCATGGTCGACGGCCGCCACAGCGGCACCGGCGGCGGCAACCACATCGTGCTCGGCGCGAGCACGCCCGCAGACAGCCCCTTCCTCCGGCGCCCCGATCTGCTCAGCAGCATCATCGCCTACTGGCAGAACCATCCGTCCCTGTCCTACCTCTTCTCGGGGATGTTCATCGGGCCGACCAGCCAGGCGCCGCGCATCGACGAGGCGCGTAACGACTCGCTCTATGAAATGGAGATCGCGTTCAACCAGATCCCCGATCCGAGCCATAGCTGGGTCTCTTCCTGGCTCGTGGACCGCATCTTCCGCAACCTTTTGATCGACTCGAGCGGCAACACCCATCGCGCGGAGATCTGCATCGACAAGCTCTACTCGCCCGACAGTTCGTCGGGGCGGCTCGGCCTTGTCGAGTTCCGGAACTTCGAGATGCCGCCGCATGCGCGGATGAGCCTCGCGCAGCAGCTGCTTCTGCGCTCGCTGATCGCCTATTTCTGGGAGAAGCCCTTCAAGCGCAGGCTCATTCCGTGGGGAACGGAGCTGCACGACCGCTTCATGCTGCCCGAATTCGTCTGGCAGGACTTCAAGGACGTGATCGCGGAGCTGCGCGAGGCGGGTTTCCCCATCGAGCTTGAATGGTTTGCGCCGCATTTCGAGTTCCGCTTCCCGGTTTACGGCGCCGTGACTTATGACGGCGTCGAGATCGAGCTTAGGCAGGCGCTGGAGCCTTGGCATGTGCTGGGCGAGGAGGGCGCGCCGGGCGGCACCGTGCGTTACGTGGATTCGTCGCTCGAACGCTTGCAGGTGAAGGTGAAGGGCAATCTCGGCGAACGCTATCAGGTGACGTGCAACGGCGTCACGGCGCCGCTGAAACCCACCGGCGCGCATGGCGAGGCGGCGGCTGGCGTCCGCTTCCGCGCCTGGTGGCCATCAAGTTGCCTGCAGCCGACCATCCCGCCCCACACGCCGCTCGTGTTCGACCTGTACGATAGCTGGCAGGGGCGCTCCATCGGCGGCTGCCGCTACCATGTCGCCCATCCCGGCGGGCGCGCTCACGAAACGTTCCCGGTCAATGCGCTGGAGGCGGAGACGCGGCGGCTGGCGCGCTTCGAGACCTACGGGCACACGC
>JBAVVQ010000404.1:0-1694 GCA_049697375.1 Rhodomicrobium sp. | reverse complement strand
CCACGGCGCTTCTTGGAGAAGCCGTCCAAGCGGTTTGCCGATGCTCTTTTCCGGGTTCAGATCGAAAACTCTAAAAAACGATGCGCTCGCAGAGACGATCTGCAGATCCTCATCCAGCACAACGAGCGGCTGCTTGATGGTGGCAATAATGCTTTCGGCATAGGCCCTTGCGGCTTCGATCTTGCGCTCGGCCGCCTTCATTTCGGAGATGCGGGCAAAGGTGAGCACCACGCCGCCAACCGCGTTTCCTTCAGTGCGATAGGGCAGGATGCTGCGGATATACCAATTGCCATCCTTACTTTCGATCTCACGCCGGATCGGCGCAAGCTTTGACAGCACGGCGCCCGCGTCCGGCAGAAGCGCGTCGTCATGAAAGCGCTGCGCCAGATCGGCGAGCGGCCGCCCGATGTCAACGCCGGTCACGCCGAAGAGCGACTTCACCGCCGGGGTGAAGAACCGGATGTTGAGGGCATTATCGAGAAAAACTGTCGCGACGTCCGAGCTGTTCAAAATATTTTGCAGGTCTGCGGCGATGGCGCGCTGATGCTCCAAGGTCTCCTGGAGCTGACCGTTCAGGGCGGTCAATTCCTCGTTGAGAGCTTGCAGTTCCTCCTTTGAGGTCTCCAGTTCCTCATTCGTGGACTGAAACTCTTCGTTGATCGACTGGGCTTCTTCGTTGAGCGCCCGCAGGTCCTCATTCGCGATTTCGAGATCGCGGATGGTGGCGGACAAGTCTTTGCGCGTTGCGTCGAGCTCCTGTTCAAGTTGCAGAACGCGCGAGGCATCTTGTGCAAGTGGTTCCGTTTCAATTGGCGGTGGTGGACGCGGCTCCTCAACGAAACTCACGAGGAGCGTCTCTCCCGCTGGAACGGGCTGCGCGACGATCTTCACGCTGTACGCTGCGCCATCTCGATGAAATCGAGCGCCCGGCTTCGAGGCCAGTTCTCCGCTCTCTCGCGCCTTTTCGAGCGCAGCCCTAAGCTTGGGCCGAAGCCCCTCCCGCGCCATGACAAGGATATTCCGGTTCGTCACACCGGAGGTGACTTGCAGATACCCGTCGATGGCTCCGAAGCAAAACATGGCTTCGTATTTCTTATCGACGAGGACCGAAGGCGGAGCCAAGGTTTCCAGCAACTGCTTCGCGGCCAGAACCTCGGCATTGACTGGGTGAACAGTTCTTGTAAGCGCCGGAGTGATCGCAGGCGCCAGGCGCTCTTTGATTGTGCCCGCGTGAAAACCGCCCTCGCCAGGCCGCCCGGCGCTGAGATGGCGGTAGATGCGTTGCTTTTTGTCGATCGGCTCAAAGCGGTCCTTGAACTGTCCAACCGTTTCGGATCGTCCAAGAAAGAGCACGCCTCCGGCGCGAAGTGCAAAATGAAACAACGAGAGGATCTGCTCTTGCGCGCTGGGCTGCAAATAGATCAGCACGTTCCGGCAGGAAATCAGATCGAGCCGCGAGAAGGGCGGGTCTGCCAGGAGATCCTGGACGGTGAAGACGACGGCGTCGCGCAATTCACGCACAACGCGAAAACCGCTGCCCTCGTGGACAAAAAACCGGCTCAGGCGTTCCGGGCTCACCTGCGATTCTGTCTCCCGGCCATAAACGCCCGCACGAGCAAAAGCGATAGAGTGAGGATCCACGTCGGACGCGAAGACCTGAAGCTTGATGGCGCGCTTTGAAGCCGCGATCGCTT
>JBAVVQ010000403.1:0-28624 GCA_049697375.1 Rhodomicrobium sp. | reverse complement strand
TTCCCGGTCATCGTTGATATCAATCCTATAAATGAGGCCAAGCTCATAAATATCAACGGGGATTTCGGGATCGTAGACGGTCTTCAAGGCCGCGATGATCCCTTGCGTGATGCGCTCAAGTTCCTCCTCGGGGATCGGGTGGTCCTTGAATTCCTTGACAAATTCAACAGTGTGCGCGCATGGCTCCGGCAGATTGTGCGCTGGCGGCTCCTGCGGGACGTCCCACGGCGCCTGCTCGACGGGGGTTTTTCTTTCTTGCATGGTCTCGGTCATCTGAAAAAACGCTCCGCTTTCTGTAGTCCTTCCGCAAGCGCCTCCACTTCGGCGCGCGTATTGTAGAGGCCGAACGAGGCCCGGCAGGTGGCTGTCAGGCCGAAGCGCGCGAGAAGCGGCTCGGCGCAATGGGTTCCGGCGCGCACAGCGATGCCCGAGCGATCAAGGATCGTGGAGACGTCGTGGGCGTGCGCGCCTTCCATCGCAAAGGAGATGATTGCGCCCTTTTCCGCCGCATTGCCAATGAAGCGCAGCGAGTTGATCGGCTTCAACAGCTCCTCGGCATAGCGCCTTAGGTCGGTTTCGTGGGCGCGGATGCGATCCTTGCCGATGCTGTCGATGTAATCGAGCGCGGCGGTGAGCGCGGCTGCTTCGGCGATCGGCGGCGTCCCCGCCTCGAACCGGTAGGGCGGATCGTTATAGCGGATGGCGTCGCAGGTCACGGTTTCGATCATCTCGCCGCCCCCCTGATAGGGGGGCATCGCTTCAAGATGCTCGCGCTTGCCGTACAGCGCGCCGATGCCGCTCGGCCCGTAGACCTTGTGGCCGGTCAGCGCGTAGAAGTCGCAATCGATGTCCTGCACGTCGACAGGAAGATGAACCGCCCCCTGGCTGCCATCGACGAGCACATATGCGCCGTGGGCATGGGCGATCTTGCAGACCTCCTTCACAGGCGTGATCGTGCCGAGCACGTTCGACATGTGCGTAATCGCAACCATCTTGGTGCGCGGCGTGATCGCGGCCTCGAAGTCCTCAATCCGGAACTCGCCGTCGTCCGTCACCGGCACCCATTTGATGACGGCGCCGCGCCGCTCGCGATGGAAGTGCCACGGCACGATGTTCGAATGGTGCTCCATGATGGTGAGCACGATTTCGTCGCCGGGACCGATATAGAGGCCGCCGAAGGACTGCGCCGCGAGGTTGATCGCTTCGGTCGCGTTCTTGGTGAAGATGATCTGCTCGTGGCTCGGAGCGTTCAGGAACTTCGCCACCCGCTCGCGCCCGCCCTCATAGGCCGCCGTCGCGGCGTTGGCGAGATAATGAAGGCCGCGGTGGACGTTCGCATATTCTTGCGTATAGGACTTCATCAGCGCGTCCAGCATAGCCTTCGGCTTCTGAGCGCTTGCCGCATTGTCGAGATAGACGAGCGGCTTGCCATGAACTTCAAGCGACAGCGCCGGGAAGTCGCGCCGGATCGCCTCCACGTCGTAAGGTCTTGCGGCGATGTCTTTTGCCATCAATGTCATCGACATCTCCTATAGGGCAGGCGCGACCATGGTTGGGGTACCCGAAAGCCATGCGGCGACCCTTTCGTCAAGCGCGGCTCGCAGGGCTTCGTTTTCGATGCTGTCGAGCGTTTCGCCGACGAAAGCGGCGATCAGCAAGGAGCGCGCTTCAGTCTCGGGGATGCCGCGCGCTTGCAAGTAGAACAGCATGTCCTCATCGAGCTGGCCCGCCGTTGATCCGTGGCCGCACACAACGTCGTCTGCGAAGATCTCAAGCTCGGGCTTTGAATCGAACTCCGCGTCGTCGGACAAGAGAAGGGCATTCGCCATCTGCTTGCCGTCCGTTTTCTGCGCGCCGCGCTCGACGATGACCTTGCCCTGGAAGACACCGCGCGACCGGCCATCGAGCACCGCTTTCACAATCTCGCGGCTCTCGCATTCCGGGGCGTCATGATCAACGACAAGCGTGAAATCGGCGTGCGAACGCGCCCGCAAAAGCATCGCGCCTGTGTAATGGCAACGCGCATTCGGGCCATCGAAACGGATCGCGGCTTCGGCGCGCAACAGCGTCCCATTAATGGCCATTTGCAGCGGCTCGTAATGGGCGCCCTCGGCAAGGGTTACAGCCATCGACGACAAATGCTTCGACCCCTCGCTCGCAGCCAGCCTGACATGCTTCACGGACGCGCCCGCGCCGATGGCGAGCCGCGTGTGCGAGATGGCCTGCGAATGATGGGCTGCGTGCGTTTCGATCAGCGAAACCTCGGCGCCTTCGCCGATACTGATTGCGTGCTGGAGGGCATACAGCGCTGGTTTTTCATCTGTCGAAACGAAAATCAGATGGACCGGTTTTTTAAGCCGCGTTTTTGGCGCAACGGCGAGGATGGCGCCATCGGTTGCAAATACCGCGCTGAGCGCCGCGATCACGTCGCGCTGCCGGAGGCTCCGCGTCGTGATCTCCTTGGCCGAAGCGCCGTCATCCTCCAGCGCCTGCTGCAACGGTTCAAACGTGACGCCGTGAGCATCGTGGATGGTCGAGAGATCCGGCCGGAAGCGTCCGCCGACGAACACCGCTCGATAAGCGTCCAGCTGAGCGAGCGATTTGCCGATCGCCGCCTCGACGCTGACATCCGGAGCCCTCGAGTCAAGGCTGCCAAGCGGATGGACCTCCGGCATGAGCGCGCGCAGGTCGGTGTATTTCCATTCCTCGACGCGGCGGTGGGGCACGCCCAGCATAATGAAGGCATCGAGCGCGGCGTCTCTCCAGGCGCGGATAGCAGCCGAACGCGCGCCCGGAATCTTGCCGGAAACGCTCGCGTAGAGATCGAGGAAGCGCTGTTCTGCAGGTGTTGCCGCGGACCGGATTGTGGTCTGATGGATCGTCATCGCCACTCCTTAAGCCGCTGCCGTGCTGTATGCCGCATAGCCGGACTCTTCAAGCTCGAGGGCAAGCTCCTTCCCGCCCGAGTTAAGGATCTGGCCGCGCGCCATGACGTGCACTTTGTCGGGCACGATGTAGTTCAGAAGGCGCTGGTAGTGCGTGATGACGAGCATGGCCCGATCCGGCGAGCGCAACCGGTTCACGCCTTCGGCGGCGATGCGGATGGCGTCGATGTCAAGGCCCGAATCCGTTTCGTCGAGAATGCAGAGTGTCGGCTGCAATAGCGCCATTTGCAGCACTTCGTGGCGCTTCTTTTCGCCGCCGGAGAAGCCGGTGTTCACAGGCCGCTTCAGCATGTCCATGGAGATGCTGAGCTTGTCGGCTTCGGCGCGGATCTTCCGCATGAAATCGGGAATCGAAATCTCGCCCTCGCCATGCGCCTTGCGCTGCGCGTTGACCGCCGCGCGCAAGAATGTCAGCGAGGCGACGCCCGGAATTTCCATCGGATATTGGAAGGCGAGGAACACGCCCGCATGCGCGCGCTCGTCCGGCTCCATGGCGAGCAGATCCTTGCCGTCCCACGTAACGGAGCCTTCCGTAACTTCATATCCTTCCTTGCCCGTAAGCACGTAAGCGAGCGTAGATTTGCCGGAGCCGTTCGGCCCCATGATCGCGTGGACCTCACCTTTGGGCACCGTCAGATTGAAGCCGCACAGGATTTCCTTGCCATCAACTTCCGCGCGAAGGTCTTTGATTTCAAGCATGTCTCTACTTCCCGATGTCCTTGGAACCCCAGCGCCACCGCCAGGCCCCGTCCGTCTTTTTCCATGCAATCCAAATAAAGGTGAGCTCGGCAGCGACAAAGCCTATAGCCCAGGCGATAACAACGCCGATGGTCAGCTCATCTCGATAAGCCAAAATTACTGCGAGGAAGGCGTAGATGATGGCTATGAAGCCGACGGTTACCAGCCATCCCTTCCAGTTTGCCGGTGACGCGCCCCATCCATACCGCTTCGGCCTGAACCAATACGTCATTTGCGCACCAGGATAAGGCCGAGGATGACGAGAAACGGCAGTGTGATCAAATGCCGGACGGCGGCGGCGTAACCAAAGGCTTTCCCCGCAATGGCGTAGTCGCCGATGGGTACGATCGAGGTGATGAGCAGCGCAGCGCCCGTCGCGGCGGGCTTCCGGGCCAAGGCGAAGCCGATAATGATCAGCCCGAGCGCAACGTCTCGAACGCCAAGCCCGGGCGCCAGCGCGATATCGGCCAGATGGGACGGATCAACCCCGAACGCCTGCACGGCGTTGAACGGCGACGTGATGAACCACACGCCGGCGAGGCTGATGAACACTCCCAATAATCCGGCCAAGATCAGCGCCATATCCTACTCTTGTCCCTGTTAGTCTTCTGGATATTGAGCGGTCCCGGCGGCGGGCGACCAGGGCTCTTCTGCATATTGGGCGATCCCGGCGCCGAACGACCAGTTCTCTTTCGCTACCTCAACCAGATTGACCAAGATATCTTCTTGCCTCACACCCGGGCTTTTGGTCAGATGCTCAACAATGCTCGCATACAAAGCCTTTTTCTGCTCGATCGTGCGAGTATTATTCACGGTGAGCTGTATAATCAGGAGATCATCCGAGTGCGCGATGCCGGGATAATTATGGCTGTGTTGTATGTTCTCGGCGTCATACTCGTCGATCAACATAAACCTGTCGTCTTCCGGCACACGAAATGTTTCGCGCATGGCGGCATAGATGCCGTCGAGGATCGCGCCCTTATACTCGGCCGATTTTCCGCGCCTGAGCGCGACACGTGTTAGAGGCATTGGTTGTTCTCCCTTCCTTTTATCCCACGCTGCCTTCGAGGCTAATGGAAATCAGCCTTTGCGTCTCGGCCAGGAACTCCATCGGAAGCTGCTGGAGCACGTCTCGCACGAAGCCGTTCACGATGAGCGCCACCGCGTCTTCCTCCGAAAGCCCGCGTTGCAAGCAGTAGAAAAGCTGGTCGTCGGAGATTTTCGACGTGGTCGCCTCGTGCTCGAACTGGGCGCTCGCGTTCTTCGCCTCGATGTACGGCACGGTGTGCGCGCCGCACTGATCGCCGATCAGCAAGCTGTCGCACTGGGTGAAGTTGCGCGCGTTCGTGGCGCGGCGGTGCGCGGAGACGAGGCCGCGATAGGTGCTGTCGGATCTGCCTGCCGCGATCCCCTTCGAAATGATGCGGCTCGACGTGTTCTTGCCGAGATGCACCATCTTGGTGCCGCTATCCACTTGCTGGCATCCGTTCGAGATGGCGATGGAATAGAACTCGCCGCGGCTCCCGTCGCCCCGCAGGATGCAGCTCGGATACTTCCAGGTGATAGCCGAGCCGGTTTCCACCTGTGTCCAGGAAATCTTGGAGTTGCGGCCGCGGCAATCGCCGCGCTTCGTCACGAAGTTATAGATGCCGCCCTTGCCGTCCTGATCGCCCGGATACCAGTTCTGCACGGTTGAGTACTTGATTTCCGCGTCATCGTGCGCGACGAGTTCCACGACTGCGGCGTGAAGCTGATTCTCGTCGCGCGTCGGCGCCGTGCAGCCTTCGAGATAGCTCACATACGCGCCCTTGTCGGCGATGATGAGCGTGCGCTCGAACTGCCCGGTGTTTTTCTCGTTGATGCGGAAGTAGGTCGAAAGCTCCATCGGGCAGCGGACACCCTCAGGCACATACACAAACGAGCCGTCGGAATAGACCGCCGAGTTGAGCGTTGCGAAATAGTTGTCGGAGGTCGGCACGACGCTGCCGAGATACTTCCGCACAAGGTCCGGATGTTCGCGAACGGCTTCCGAGATCGAGCAGAAGATCACGCCCGCCTTCGCCAGCTCTTCTTTGAATGTCGTCACCACGGACACGCTGTCGAAAACGGCGTCGACCGCGACACGCGGACCCGTAATTCGCGCGCCCTGCACGCCTGCGAGCACCTCCTGCTCCTTCAGCGGGATGCCAAGTTTTTCATAGGTCCGTAAAAGCTTCGGATCGACCTCGGCAAGGCTTGTCGGGCCCTCCGTCGATTTTGGCGCGGAGTAGTAATACAGATCTTCATAGTCGATCTTGGGGTAATGAACACGCGCCCATTTGGGCTCCTCCATGGTGCGCCAGCGCCGGTAAGCCTCGAGCCGCCATTCGAGCAGCCACTCGGGCTCGCCCTTTTTCGCGGAAATGAAGCGCACAACGTCTTCGCTTAGGCCCTTCGGCGCGCGCACGCTCTCGATATCTGTCGTGAAACCGTATTTGTACTTGTCGACATCGATCTCGCGGACCCGCTGAATCGTGTCCTGAACTGGCGTCGCCATGTGTCACTCCCTAATTCGACGTCTCATCCTTCGACATGCTCGGGATGAGGCCCTCGGCAGACCTCATGGTGAGCTTGTCGAACCATGAGGAACATTATCTCACGCCGCCCGGCGCCCTGCGCGCCCACGGCACATCTTTTCCAGAGCGGCCAGGAACCGCTCGATATCCGCGTCCTCTGTGTTCCACCCGGTCGAGACGCGGATCACGCCCTCGCCCAGAGAGTCCTTGACGCCCATCGCTGCAAGCACATGAGACCGCGCCGCTTTCCCCGATGAGCAGGCGGAGCCCGAGCTGATCGCTATGCCTTCAAGATCGAAGGCGATCAAAAGCGTCTCGGCGCTCTTGCCAGGGATCGCAAAGCAGGTCGTGTTCGGTAGCCTCTCTGCATTCTCTCCAAAAATCACCGCGTCCGGAGCGAGAACTCGCAATCCTTGTTCGAGTTTCAATTGTAAAGCTTCGGCGCTGCTTTTCCAAGTCAGCTGCTCTTTATCGGCAGCGTCGAGGGCGGCAGCGAGGCCGGCAATGCCAACCACATTTTCTGTACCGGAGCGGCGGCGGCTCTCCTGGCCGCCTCCCCGGATCAAAGGCGCGGGTTCGGGCTCGGCGCTTTGCCAGATCACGGCTCCGACGCCCTTCGGGCCGCCGAACTTGTGAGCGGAGAAAAACAGCGCGCCGGCTGCGGAGAGGTCTCGAAGCGGAACACGTCCCACCACCTGTACGGCATCGCACACGACAAAACCGTTTTTTGTCAGAGATGCGACATCCAACAAAGGCTGGACGACGCCTGTTTCATTGTTGGCCGCCTGCACGGCCACGATCGCCGGACACGCTAATGCCTTTTCCAGCTCTTCGAGGTCAATAACACCGTCCGATGAAACTGGGACGACGCGAACGTCCTCGTCGGGGAAGCGATGACCTTTCAGAACGCAAGGATGCTCGACAGCCGAAACAGCGAGCTTGCGCCCAGGCCACGCCTGCAAAAGCCAATTCGCCGCCTCTGTGCCGCCGGAGGTGAACGTTACAGCCTGAGGCTTTACCTGAAAGACTCGCGCCACGGTTTCACGGGCATTCTCGACCGCAGCGTGAGCCTCGCGGCCATCCGCGTGAACTGAGGATGGGTTTCCAGTGTACGCCATCGCGGCCATCATCGCGTCGCGCGCTTCAGGCCGAAGCGGCGATGTCGCGTTGTGATCGAGGTAGCTGCGAACGCTCATGATGACTGAACCTTTGCCGCCGCGGCGAGTTTGCTCAACGATATGCTCGCGCCCGGCGCCGAATAGCGTCCATGCAAGACGTCTGCCAAGGTCGCCGTAGAAAGAAACTGCTCGATGTGAGAACCAAGCGCGTCCCAAAGGAAGTGCGTATTGCATCGGCGCGAGGCGACGCATCCTTCTCCCTCGCTTATGCACCGCGTCATTCTCACAGGCTCATCCACGGCCGCCATAACTTCCCCGATGCTGATCGCGTTGGCGTCGCGGCCAAGCACGTAACCGCCGCCCGGCCCTCTGATCGACCTGACAAGGCCACTGCGCCGCAGCTTCATGAAAAGCTGCTCAAGATAGGCGAGCGACAACTCCAGGCGGCTTGCAATGTCGCCAAGCGATATCGGCCGCGCATCGCTTTGTCTCGCAACTTCGACAATCGCCATTACGGCGTAGCGTCCTTTCGTACTGAGCAACATTTTCTTCCTTCTTCGCGCCAAATTTGCGCGAAGGCCGTGGAAATTTACGCCCCTGTTATGATATGCCACATCAGACGCTGCTCAGAGCGCGCGACGGGCTCGTACAAGTCGAGGATTCTCTACTCCGGTATAGGATTTCCGACTGCAGGAGTCAACTATTGAGAGCACCCTCCTGACTGAAATTGTTTCAAACGGGGAGGCCTTAACGGTTTGGCTCAAGGGCCATCCGCTCTTTCAACAGCCGGCCGCGACCTTCAGTTAGAAAAGCAAGACGAGAAGCCGGATTTTGCATCCGGAAAACGAGGTTCAAGAATGCCCGAAGTCTTCATTAATGGGCCTGCCGGCCGTATCGAAGGACGCTATCATCATGAGTTAGCGCCCGGCGCGCCCATAGCTATTATTCTTCACCCCCACCCCCAGTTTGGCGGGACGATGAATAATCAGATCGTTTACAGCCTTTATTACAGCTATGTGCAGAGGGGCTTTTCGGTGCTCCGCTTCAATTTCCGGGGCGTCGGGCGCAGCCAGGGCATCTTTGACCAGGGGCCGGGAGAGCTTTCCGATGCGGCGACAGCTCTCGATTGGCTGCAACTCGCCAATCCGGACGCAAAATCCTGCTGGATCGCGGGGGTCTCATTCGGCGCCTGGATCGCCATGCAACTCTTGATGCGGCGGCCTGAGATCGATGGCTTCATCTCGGTTGCTCCGCCCGCCAACCTCTACGACTTCAGCTTTCTTGCTCCCTGCCCGTCTTCGGGCCTGATGATCAATGGCGATCGCGACCGGGTTGTGCCCGCGAACTCCGTCAAAACCCTGGTGGACAAGCTCAAGACGCAAAAAGGCATCGTTGTGAGTCACGAAATCATACCAGGGGCTAACCATTTCTTCGAGGACAAGATTGACGACTTGATCGCAACGGTGGAAAAATACTTGGATAAGCGATCTCAGGCTACGCCGAAGCCGACGCGCAAAGAGAAAGCGCCGCAGGAAACTGAATTGAAATAACCGGTGCGCCAACCTTCGATTGCAACTCCAGGCAGGCGCACAAAAGCGATAGGGTGTGTTAATCAGTCTAGACGAAGTGAGGATTTATTAACCGGTTCACGAGAATATGACGGCGCGGATCGTTCTTTTGACAGTGGCTCATGCGCCTGAACTCTTATTCAAAATGCGGTATGAGACCGCAAAGGCAGATGGCGGGTCCGCCGCCTGGAAGCCTGCGGCAAAAATCGAGCAAAAGCGCCATGGGCAACAGCACCATTCTGATTGTCGAGGACAATGAGCTCAATATGAAGCTCTTCCACGACCTGCTTGAGGCGCACGGCTATAAGACGCTGCAGACGCGAAACGGGATCGACGCCATCGCGCTTGCGCGCAAGCATCGCCCGGATTTGATCGTCATGGATATCCAGCTTCCGGAAGTTTCAGGCCTGGATGTCACGAAATGGCTGAAGGAAGACGATAGCCTGCGTCACATCCCGATTGTCGCCGTCACTGCTTTTGCGATGAAGGGCGATGAAGAGCGCATACGGGAAGGCGGCTGTGAGGCTTATGTTTCGAAGCCCATTTCCGTGTCGCGATTCCTCGAAACGATCCGCCAGTTTATCCCGCCCGCGCTCGCCTGAAGCCTTGGGGATAACGGGGAAAACTCGGATGCCGCTTTCTCCTTTAAAAAAGTGCAATACTTTCGGTTTATCGTTTACGATAAAATCGAAGATCGTTGATAAATAAGCGCTTGGAGAATATTCTCAGAGGGAGCGGAAGAGAATTTTGCGTGACGAAATTGGCGGCGTGTTAAGGAGGATCGGCGCAAAATCTTGGAATTAAGGCAGAAAGATGTCAGTCTGGCCTTGCCAAACGGCTAATTTTTCTCATACTTGGATTTGAAAGATACCCTGCGGAGTGCTCAGGTCCGCCGCATCTCCTGGGTCCGTAGGGCATAGGCCGAAGCCTCTATGTCATCAAAAACTGGACGGCTTCGGTAGAGGCTATTGGATCACGCCCTCTTGATCCAATGGCGTTACGATCAGCTCCGCATCTTCAATCGGACTTACCCCGCTGCCGATAGTTGCGGAGCTGATCATTTTTCCAATTGAGAGATGCTTGCCGGCGAGCGCTGCGACGCGCCGCCAGTTACTTAATTTTGGCTTCTTTGAATTCAACGTGCTTTTTGACGACCGGATCGTACTTCTTCAGCGCGAGCTTTTCGGTCAAATTCCGAGGGTTCTTCTTCGTTACGTAGTAGTAGCCCGTCCCGGCGGAGCTCAACAATTTGATTTTCTGAGTTACAGGCTTAGCCATGGCAGGTTCCGAAATATCTCCAACGAAGGCTGCAAAGTGGCCAAGTTGCCATTGTATGTCAAGCCGAAGACGAGGATAAATTCACGTCGGTTGAAAAATCTTGGCGGCGCGGTCACATTGCGCCGCTATCGCTTTCCCATTGCAAGCCTGAAGGCTTCAGGGCATGACCCGGACTGGCGGCGTCCTCAAAGCCATGCATTTTCAGCGCCCATTGGAGTCCCACAATCGCGCCCTTCACAACCGGCAGAAGGGCCAGGCTCAAGAGAACGGTCAGCGGCAGCCAGATCGCGAAGTGCAGCCACAAAGGAGGCCCATATAAAAGCTCCGTGGTTATCACGAGCGACACGATGATGTGGCCCACGATGAAGATCGTGAAATAGGGCGGCGCGTCGTCGGCGCGATGGTGAAACAGCTCTTCGCCGCACCCTGCGCAGGTCCGCGAAACGGCCAGATAGGACGAAAATAGTCTTCCCCGCCCGCATTTAGGGCACTTCAAAGAGGCTCCGCGCAGGATCGACTTAAGAACGGGCCTGCGATCGGCCGGAGCATACGCGTTCGTCCAAACATGACTGGAAGCGGGCTCGCTCCCGGAACTGTGCTGCACTTGATTTACTCTTTCTGTTTCGACCGTTTTCGGGACGCCGTCGCGGCTTTCCCGCCGCGCTTTTTCCCGGCCTTTGCGAGCGCCGGCGAATAGCGGCCATCGCTCATCATCTCGAACCGGAGCGCCCCTGCCGCCGGGTTCGCCTCCACGAGCCGCACATCGACGCGATCGCCGAGCCGGTAGCTTTCACCGCTGCGCTCGCCCACAAGCGCATGATGGTTCTCTATGTGCTTGTAATACTCCCGCCCGAGCGTCGCGATCGGAACGAAGCCATCAGCCCCCGTATCGAGAAGCTTCACGAACAGGCCGAACCGCGTGACGCCCGAAATCCGGGCCTTGAACTGGTCGCCGACCCTTTCAGCGAGGTGCATCGCGATGAGCCTGTCCACGGTCTCCCGCTCCGCCGACATGGCTTTGCGCTCGCTCTGCGAGATCGCCTCGGCAATGGCGTCGAGCTTTGACTTCTCCGCGTCCGATAGGCCGCCCTCGCCAAGTCCGAAAGCGCTCACAAGCGCCCTGTGCATGATGAGATCCGCATAGCGCCGGATCGGCGAGGTGAAATGCGCATACCGGCGCAGATTGAGGCCGAAATGCCCAAGATTTCCGGGTCTGTACTCCGCCTGGGCCTGCGCACGCAACACCACCTCGTTCAGGATCTCCTCATGTTCCGTGCCCACCGCCTTCGCCAGGATCTTGTTGAATTGTCCCGGACGGTTGAAGCTTGTCTTGGGAGCGTTGATGTCGATGCTCGCCAGAAATTCGCTGAGCGCTACGAGCTTTTCCGAAGAGGGCGCGTCGTGCACTCTGTAAATCAGGGGCGATTTCTTCGATTCAAGAGCCTCCGCCGCCGCGACGTTCGCCTGGATCATGAATTCTTCAATAAGCCGGTGCGCTTCAAGCCGCTCGGGCACGATGACGCGCGACACAAGCCCGCGCTCGTCGAGGACGATCTTGCGCTCGGGCAGATCGAGATCAAGCGGTCCGCGGCGGTTGCGCGCTTCCTTTAATACGGAGTAGACCCGCCAAAGCGGCTTCAGGACCGGCTCAAGCAGAGGCGCCGTCTTCGCGTTCGGCTTCCCGTCGATGGCGGCCTGCGCTTGGTTGTAGGAAAGCTTTGCCGCCGAGCGCATCAACGCCCGAGTGAAGCGATGCGACAGCTTTTTGCCGCTCTTGTCGAAAGCCATGCGCACCGCGAGGCAGGGACGAAGCTCGCCCTCGTGCAGCGAACAGAGGCCGTTCGACAGCTTCTCCGGCAGCATGGGAACGACCCGGTCGGGGAAATAGACCGAATTGCCGCGCAGGCTCGCTTCGTGGTCGATTGCCGATCCGGCCCGCACATAAAAAGACACATCGGCAATCGCGACGATGACGACGCAGCCGCCTTCATTGGCGGGATCGGTATCAGGCGCCGCCCAGACAGCATCGTCGTGATCTTTCGCGTCTTCCGGGTCGATGGTGAGGAGAGGAACGCGGGTGAGGTCTTCCCGATGGGCCATCGTCGCCTCGGGCAGAGCCTCAAGTTCGGCTATGCAATCGTCGCCGAAATGGTCTCGCAGGCCATGATTATGGATTGCGATGAGGCTGACTGCTTTTTCGGCCCTTGGATGACCGATGCGCTCCGTGATGCGGGCCGACGGGCGATGCAAACGCATGTCGCGGGCGATTTCGAAGCGAACGAGCTCGCCATCCTCGGCGCCGTCCATATCGCGGTCCGAAACGACGGGCCACTCTTTCATGTCTTTTTTGTCGATGGATTCGACGAAAAAGCCGCGTCCCGTCTTACGCAAAAGGCCGAGCTGACGCGGCTTGTCGCGCGGAAGCCGCTTTATCGGATATGCGATGAAGGCATGGCTGTTATCCTCGCTCTCCGCTTCCCGGAGGCGGGCGAGCACATGATCGCCGACGCCTATGGCCGGCCCTTCATAGCGCCGTGTGATTTCGAGCAGAATGCGCGGCGGCGCGCCGTCTTCGTCTTCATTCCAGTGAAGCGGGAAGGCCGCGAGGTCGCCGTTTTGGTCCTGCGCACGCACAATAATGACCGCCACCTTCGGCAGGGCGTCCTTGCGCACCCCGCGGCGGGCGTCGGCGATGAGGCCATCGGCGGCAAGCTCCTTGAGCATGCGCTTCAGGTTGATGCGATCCGAACCCTTGATGTCGAAGGCTCGGGCGATTTCGCGCTGCCCGATGTTCGCGGTGGCGGATCGAATGAATTGAAGAATGTCTTCCTTGGTCGGTATTTTCGAGCGCGCGGGCTCCGCGCGCTTCACTTTTATTTCCATGCTGTCTTTCTTGCGCGGCACGGGCTAGCACCCGTTGCCTTTGTGGTGCAAGCGCCAACGCATCGCCATTGCCGTCGTCCCGGAAAGGCGAAGCCTTATCCGGGATCGTAACAGATCGAAGCGCCTGCCTTTTTGCGATCCCGGTTCGCGCTTCGCTTGGCCGGGATGACGATTCCGTCGTCCATGAAGAGAAGGGCTAAGCCCGGTGCTGATCGCGCTCTTCCCCAAGTGCTAGTTCGCCTTGTTTGCCGCTTTTGCTGGTGTCTTTTTGGCCGATGCTTTCGGCTTCTTGGCGTCGCTTTCAGGCTTCGCGCCGTTGGTTTTTCCGTTCGCCACAGCTGCTTTCGGCTTTGCAGTCTTGGCCTTGCCGCGCGCCTTGGTCTTGGAGCCGCCGTTTTCCATTTTCGCGGCAATGAGCCGGACGGCCTCTTCCAGCGTCACAGCCTCGGGCGCGATATTCTTTGGAATGGTTGCGTTGACCTTGGCAAACTTTATATAGGGACCAAAACGCCCCGAGAGAACCTCGATCTTGCCGCCAAGCTCGGGATGTTCGCCCAGGACCTTGATCGGCGTTGAAGTCCGCGCCGCCCGGCCTTGGCCTCCGGTATTGCCTTCCGCAATGACGGTGACGGCCCGGTTCTGGCCGATCGTGAAAACCTCGTCGGCGTCGATTTTCACATATTTGCCGTCATGCTCAACATAAGGCCCGTAACGGCCGAAGCCCGCCATGATCGGCTTTTGCGTTTCGGGGTGAAGGCCAACCTGGCGAGGGAGCGCCAAGAGCTTCAAGGCATACTCCAGATTGATCGCCGCGGGGTCTGTCTTGGAGGGGATCGACGCGCGCTTCGGCTTTTCGCCCTCGCCGAGCTGGATATAAGGTCCGAACCGCCCGCTCTTGAGACAGACGGGCAGGCCTGTATCCGGGTCGGTTCCCAGCGCCGTGTCGCCTGGAGTTGCGGCGGATTCGCCGTTTTCGGCGTCTCCCGTCTTGAGCTGGCGGGTATAGCGGCATTCGGGGTAGTTCGAGCATCCGATGAAGGCGCCAAACCGGCCAACCTTCAGCGAGAGCTGGCCCTGATTGCACAAGGGGCAGAGCCGCGGATCGGCGCCGTCCTCCCTGGCCGGGAAGATATGCGGGCCGAGCAGCTCATTCAGCGCGTCAAGCACCTGAGCGACGCGCAAATCCTTGATATCGTTCACAGCCGCGATGAAGTCGCGCCAGAACTCGCGAAGCAGCTCTTTCCAATTAAGCGCTCCGTCCGAGATCTGGTCGAGGCGGTCTTCGAGATAAGCCGTGAAGTCGTACTCGACATAGCGCTTGAAAAACGCCTCGAGAAAGGTCGTCACCAGACGGCCTTTGTCCTCCGGCATGAGGCGTTTCTTTTCGAGCTTCACATATTCGCGCTCGCGCAAGAGGCCCATGGTGCTCGCGTAGGTCGAGGGCCGGCCGATGCCCAAGCGCTCCATCTCGCGGATAAGCGTGGCTTCGGTGTAGCGCGGCGGCGGCTCGGTAAAATGCTGCGTCGCCTTAACCAGCGCGTCGCGGAGTTGCTCCCCTTTCTTCAGCTTCGGAAGGCGGCCGCCATCTTCGCCTTCTTCGTCGTCGTGGCCTTCCTCGTAGAGCTTGAGGAATCCGTCGAACATCACGACGGAGCCCGTTGCGCGCACGACATAGGGCTGGCCATCGCGGCCCTGCACGGAGATGTCGACCGTGGTGCGTTCGATATCGGCGCTCGCCATCTGGCTGGCGACGGCGCGCTGCCAGATGAGTTTGTAAAGCCGGGCTTCCTCGCCGGTCAGTCCCCTCAGCTTGTCGGGGTGGCGCCAGAAATCGGTCGGGCGGATCGCCTCGTGCGCTTCCTGCGCGTTTTTCGCCTTCGTCTTGTAGTTTCGCGGGGCTTGCGGCACGTAGCGCTTGCCGAACTGGGCCTCGATCTGTCCGCGGCATTGAGCAATGGCCTCGGGCACGATCTGCACCCCGTCCGTTCTCATATAAGTGATGAGGCCCACGGTCTCGCCGCCGATGTCGATGCCCTCATAAAGCCGCTGCGCGATCTGCATGGTCTGGCGCGGCGAAAGGCCCAGCTTGCGGGAGGCCTCCTGCTGCAGCGACGACGTCGTGAAGGGCGGCGCGGGATGGCGCTTGTGCTCCTTCGCTTCAATACTTTCGACGCGGAAGGGCTGTCCGCGGATCGCGTCGCGATAAGCGTGCGCTGTCCCCTCGTTTGGAATGTCGAATTTGTCGAGCTTCTTGCCGTTACGCGCCACGAGGCGTGTCTCGAACTCCTCGTTAGCAGCCGTGCGAAGGATGGCTTCGACCGTCCAATATTCGCGGGTCTTGAACGCTTCGATCTCCGCTTCGCGGTCCACCACGAGGCGAAGCGCGACCGACTGCACCCGGCCTGCCGAGCGGGCGCCTGGCAATTTCCGCCAGAGCACAGGAGAAAGCGTGAAGCCCACGAGATAATCGAGCGCCCGGCGCGCGAGGTAAGCGTCAACAAGCGGCTCGTCGATGGCGCGCGGGTGAGCGAGCGCCGTCAGGATCGCGTCTTTCGTGACCGCGTTGAACGCGACGCGCTCCACCGAGACGCCGTTCAAGGCGCGCTTCTGTTCCAGGATTTTGAGAAGATGCCAGGAGATGGCCTCGCCCTCGCGATCCGGGTCGGTTGCGAGGATGAGACGGCGGGCGCCTTTGACCGCCTTGGCGATCTCGTTCACGACCTTCTGCGAGTCTGACTCAACCTGCCATGACATTTCGAAATCGTTGTCCGGCAGAACAGAGCCATCCTTGGCCGGCAAATCGCGGACGTGGCCGTATGAGGCGATGACCTTGTAATCCGCGCCCAGATACTTGTTGATAGTTTTCGCCTTCGCGGCGCTTTCGACAATGACAATGTTCATTCAGTGGCGTTCTAATTCGTTAAGCCGGAGCCGGGAAGGCTAAAGGCCAGCTGAGAAAGACCATTCTTTGACATGCGGTGTTTGCCGTAAGAAAATTTCAGAAATGCCCCAGCCACGCTTGCCCTGCAATTTGGCGCGCACTTCTTGTTTTCCTCCCAAGTCTCTGATTAACAAGAAACTTCTCCGAAAAAAGGCTATCTTGGCCAATCTCTGCAAACTCCCACTCTATGAAAACCCTTTCCGCGGAAACTCGATGCCCTCGCCCTTTCCCGACCTTGGATGCGAGTCTGTATTGCGCATCCGAAGCTAATAAATCAAGCTCGAAGCGCTTCCATGCATCGCGACGCGGCCCTGCGCTTCTCTTAAATCGTAAGACAGACCGCCGAAGCCCGCGCGGTTTGCGGTGAGCGTCCACCGTCGCTTTTGCACACTAATCTAACTTGATAATACCTCTGACCCAGCTATAACGAGGCCGATACCGCACGTGCAGACCCATTAGAAGAGGGCAAAGCTGCAGGCGGGCGCGGATTACACAGAAGCGCGAACCATATCGTGGAGGCTCTAAAAGTGGCGCGCGAGTGTGAGAAGCGCCATTTCAAGGACTGCGACTGAGACGCGGATTTGGCCGAACGGTTTGATCCATGCTATATCTCCATTAAGGAAAGCCTGTATGCCTGCAACGAAAAGCATCTTCGACAAGGTCGACGAGGAAGAGGAAAAGCGCGCCATCGCGGAAGCGGAGGCCGATATCAAGGCTGGACGTTTCGTTCCGCATGAAGAGGTGGTTAAGTGGCTTAAGTCGTGGGGTACGCCGGATGAACTGCCCTGCCCTAAGCCCAAGTGATCTCCGTTATATGGGCGAAAGCGGCGCTGAGCGATCTTCAAAATATCCGCCGGTATATTGCCGATTTTAATCCCCACGCCGCACATACCATGGCTCTGCGTATTCTCGAAGCAGGCGACAGCCTCGCCCGCTTTCCGTATCGTGGCCGCGCCGTGCCCAATACAAATCTTCGCGAAACAACATTAGCTTACCCGTACATCGTTCGTTATCGCGTCGAACGCGAGCGTGTGGTCATCCTCCGGGTGAGGCACGGCGCGCGCCTCCGCTAACAATTTGCGGGGGAGGGCAAATGCGCTACATTTGCACCATGACCGTGAGACATTTTTTCGACACACCCCGGGACCGGACAACGCAGGCAGCGGAGGGAATGCTGCGGCGGCGCTTCACCGTGGAAGAACTGGAGGCCATGGTCGCGGCCGGTATTCTCGGCGAAGATGAGCGGATCGAACTGATCGGCGGGGAGGTCGTTCCGATGTCGCCCAAAGGCAATAGCCACGAGGTCTTGAAACACGCGCTTAATATATACTGGGCGCGGCGGTTGCCCGAACACCTCACCTTTGCAGGTGAAACCACGTTCCGGCTGACGCCAAGACACTTATCTCGAACCCAATTTTGTATTCTTTGATACAGAGACAGGCATAAGAGGCTTGAGTGCAGAAACCGCTCTTTTCGTCGTGGAAATCGCGGATTCGAGCTTTGCCTATGATATAGGGCGGAAGGCCGCGCTTTATGCGAGCTTCGGCATCCCGGAGCTTTGGGTCATTCACGCGGTGCGGCTTGAAACGCGCATCCACCGCAGTCCCTCGCTGACCGGCTATCAATCGATGCTGGACTTGCCCTCGGATCAGCTGCTTATTCCGGCTTGCTCCGAAGAGCTGGCGGTTACGCTTTCTAACTTACAGCTAAATTAGCTCTGCAGCCTCGACAATCGCCGCATAAACGGCGTCCACCTCCGCCGACGTTGTGCAGTAGGGCGGCATTACGTAGACAGTGTTGCCAAGCGGACGAAGCAACAGGCCCCGGCTCTGGAAAAAGTCGTATAGTTTCGGCCCAATAGCTGCGAGATACCCGGCGCGCTCCACCCTAAAATCGACGGCGGTAATTGTCCCCAGCTGACGGACATTCTCAAAGCGTTCATCGCCAGCTAAGGAAGCAATACGCCCGGATTGCGCAGCCGTCAGAGCCGCCACGCGCTCGCGAACGGGTTCCTTCACCCAGACATCCAGATTGGCGACGGCGGCGGCGCAGGCGATGGGGTTCGCCGTGTAGGAGCTCGAATGATAGAACATGCGGGCGCGGTCGGGCGCGTAATGCGCCTCGAAAATTTCCGGCCTGCAAAGCGTGACCGCGAGCGGTACGACCCCGCCCGTCAACCCTTTGGCAAGGCACATGATGTCCGGGGAAACGCTTGCCTGTTCGCACGCAAAAAGCGTTCCCGTCCGCCCGAAACCTGTCATCACCTCGTCGGCGATGAACAGAACGCCGAAAGCCTCGCAGATGCGTTTCAGTTCGCGCAGGACAGACGCGCGATAGATGAGCATGCCGCCAGCGCCCAGGATCAGCGGCTCCAGGATAAGCGCGGCGGGAGGATCGCGGCGGCAGGAGGCTTCGAACGCGTCAAGCGTGATTTGCTCGGCGTTTGCGCTGGGAAAAGGAAGACGCTCCACTTCGAAGAGAAGCGGCTCGTAAGGCGCGTTGAACACGCCCCGCGCTCCAACCGACATGCAGCCTATGGTGTCGCCGTGATAGCCGTGTTCAAGCGCCACAATGCGCGATCGGGGCTCGCCCCGGTTGCGGAAGCAGCCGAGCGCCATCTTGAGCGCGACCTCGACCGAGGTCGAGCCGCTATCCGAAAAGAACACATGCGCCAGACCTGGCGGGGTCATGGAAAGAAGCCGCCGCGCCACCTCCTCCGCCGGCTCATGCGTGAAGCCTGCGAAAATCACCTGATCGAGAACGCCAGCCTGTTTCTGGATGGCTTCGACGATGGGCGGGTAATTATGGCCGTAGGTGATGACCCACCAGGAGGAAATCGCATCGAAGATTCGCGCGCCGTTCGCGGCTGTGAGCCATGCGCCCCTCGCCGAGGCGATTTTCGTCATCGCCGGTTGGAGCGCGTGCTGGGTGAAGGGGTGCCAGACCGGCGATCTGGACTGCTTCATTACGCCCTCCCGCCGTCGAAAGCGGTAAGGTCGAAGCCGGCCCGAAAAGCCGCGGCGAGGCGCCATTGATCCAAGTATTCGACAAGGGGCAGGCGGCCAAGGCGAGGCATGCCGCCGAACGCGATAATGGTGTTTTCCACCTCCTCCGCCGCGTCGCCGATAAAGGCGATACCGTGAACCCGCATTTGCCTCGTCGCCAAGGCCTCAAGCGAAAGCAAGGCATGATTGATCGTGCCTAGCGCCGTGCGCGCGCAGAGGATAACAGGGAGCCCCCAAGATGCGAATTGGTCGATTTGCAATAACTCGTCCGACAAGGGGACAAGGAGTCCCCCCGCGCCTTCGATCACGAGCGGCCCTGCGCATACGGGCACAGTGAGGGATCGAGCCTCTATGGCGATCCCTTCGCGAGCGGCCGCAATATGCGGCGATGCTGGCAGCCTCAGCCGGTAAGCTTCCGGCAAAATGCGCTCGCGGGGGAGCTTTGACAGACGGCGGACGGCGTCGCTGTCGGTTTCGCCCTCAAGCCCGGCCTGGATTGGTTTCCAATAATAACCGTCGAGCGCACTCACGAGCCCCGCGCTGAATACGGTCTTGCCAATTCCGGTGTCAGTCCCGGCCACGATAAAGCCGGCGCTCATGGCTCCAATCGCTCAAGCTCGAAGCGCAGCGCGTCAATCATCTCGCTCACAAGTTCGACACTCGTGTTCAGGGTCAACGCTATGCGCAAGCGCGCCGTGCCTTCCGGTACTGCGGGCGGCCTTATGGCGCGGATGTCGTAGCCGTAGCCTTGCATGGCGGACGCGAGCGCGGTCGCACGTTTATCTGATCCGACGATAACGGGGATGATCTGCGATCCGCTCGGCGCGACGCTGCAACGCGTTTCGATGGCGGCGTTAGCGAAGGTGATCAAAGCCCCAAGCTGCTCCCGCCGCTGGGGCTGCTCTTTGCAAAGCTGTAACGCCGCACGAACCGAGGCGGCGATGATCGGCGAGGGCGCCGTCGAAAAAATGAAGGGCCGCGAATGGTTCACCATGAAGTCGCGGAAGATCCGCGGCCCGCAGAGGAGAGCGCCCGAGGCGCCGAGCCCTTTCCCGCAGGTGTGAAGTGAGACGACGTTCGCGCGGCCCTCCAGCCATGCGCCCAGGCCGCGGCCATCAGGCCCGAAAACGCCCGTGGCGTGGGCTTCGTCGAGGACAAGGATTCCGTCATGGCGCTCCGCGATGGCGGCGAGATCGTCGAGCGGGGCGCGGTCGCCGTCCATACTATAAAGAGTTTCGACGGCGATCCACGGCCGGCCCTTGAGACCGGCGGCGCGCCAGGCGAGGATTTTCGCCTCAACAGCGTTGGCGTCGTTGTGCGCGGCCTCGACGATTTTGGCTCTCCCGGCGCGCATGCCATCGTGGGCGCTGGCATGAATGAGCGCGTCATGGACGACAAGATCGCCGCGCTGGGGCAAGGCCGCGAACAGCGCATAGTTCGCCGAAAATCCGCTGCTGAAATACAGCGCAGTCTCGGAGCCGAAAAAAGCCGCGGCGTCGGCCTCCAGGCTTTCATGTTCCGAGGTATTGCCGCGCAAAAGGCGTGAACCGCCTGCGCCTATAGCGACGCCGCGATCGAGCGCCCGCCGCATCGCCTCTTTCAGGTCCTCTGAATCGGCCAACGCGAGAAAGTCGTTGGAGGTGAAATCGTAGCCGGCCGGGAGCGCGAGCCGCCGCAGCCGGCCACGCTCCTTCAAAGCCGCTAGCGCGTCTTCATACGGCCTCAGCATGAGCGTCTGCCTGCTGTTCGAGCGGCATCGGCGACAGACCAAGCTTTGAAAAGAGCGCTGCGTCCTTGTCCTCGCCGGGGTTTTCCGCCGTCAAAAGCATCTCCCCCATGAAGATCGAGTTCGCGCCCGCGAAAAAGCAAAGGGCCTGAAGCTCATCGCTCATGGAGGACCGCCCCGCCGAGAGCCGCACCATGGAACGCGGCATCATGATACGGGCGAGCGCGATGGTGCGAATATAGGCGATGGGGTCGAGCGGCGGCGCATTCTCGAGCGGCGTGCCGTCGATGGGGATCAGAAGGTTGATCGGAACGCTCTCGGGATGCTGCGGAAGATTCGCGAGCGTCATCAGCATGGCGACGCGGTCCGCGGCCTCCTCCCCCATGCCAAGGATACCGCCGCAGCAAACCTTGATGCCCGCCGATCGCACATGGTCGAGCGTTTCCAGGCGGTCAGAAAAAATCCGCGTTTTGACGATCTCGCTATAGTAGCGTTCGGAGGTATCGATGTTGTGATTGTAATAATCGAGGCCCGCGAATTTGAGGCGCTCGGCGTCGCGGCTCGTAAGCATGCCAAGCGTCATGCAGGTTTCCATCCCGAGCGCTTTCACGCCGCGAACCATCCCGCAAAGCACATCGAGGTCGCGCTCCTTGGGGCTTCGCCAGGCCGCTCCCATGCAATATCGGGTCGCGCCCGACGCTCGCGCCTTCTGCGCTTCCGCGATGACGCGCTCCACCTCCATGAGCTTCGAGGCTGACAACCCGGTGCTGTAATGAGCGGATTGGCTGCAATAGGCGCAGTCCTCGGCGCAGCCGCCCGTCTTAATGCTCAGAAGACGGCTCAGCTGGACTTTGTTTGGATCGAAATGGCGGCGGTGAACAGTCTGGGCCTGGAAGAGAAGCTCGTTGAATGGCTGGTTATAAAGTTCTTCTGCCTCTGCACGCGTCCAATCGTGCCGTTCGTCATTGTTTTTGGACACGGTGACCCCAACCCTCCCTTATAAAGATGCCCTTCGCACGCCCCGCGGCAAATCCTGCTCCTGTTGCGGCGAGCGCTTCCAGGATTCCTGCGGATAGGGCGTACTAGCAACTTATTGTCTCTAGTACAGCTTTTCGGAGGCAAGTTCGCTGGAACGCTTGCGGCGAAGAGGGTGCGAATTCACCTCCGGCTGTACTCGTTTGTAGAACGGCTTCAAGGATCGCGCAACAACCGAGGCGATGGAAAACGCTCACGGTCAAGATACGACTTTGAAAGGACCGTCTCCCGCCTCCCACGCAGGCGGCGCAATTACAGAATCTCAGGCGATGCGGCTGGGGGCAAATAAACCGCAACCCTCGTCCCCTTGCGAGGCGTGCTTTCAACCTCTAGTCTTCCCCCCTGCCATTCCGTCAGCTTCACAGCCAAGGGCAGCCCCAGGCCTGCGCCCCCGAACCGGCGGGAAAAGCCGTTATCGACCTGCCGGAACAGTTCCAGCGCCTGGCGGATCTCATCTCCGGTCATCCCGATCCCGGTGTCCCGGACCCAAAGGCGCAGGCCTTCTCCATCGGGCTCGGCCTCCGCGCCGATCTCGATCCGGCCCCCTGGAGGGGTAAACTTGATCGCGTTCGACAGGAGATTGATAAGGATCTGCTTGAGCTTGGTCTTGTCTCCATAAATTGAGGCGCCAAGATCGTGCGCAGGGCCCTCAAGCTGGACGCCGCAGGAGGATGCCTGGTCCCGCAACATTATGACGCATCGATGAAGGAGCGCCGTCACCCTGACACGCTCTTCCCTCAGCTCAAGCTTTCCTGCTTCGATAATAGTGACGTCAAGGATGTCGTTAACAATGCCGAGGAGGTGGGTTCCGGAGCGATGAATGTCGGCGGCATAGGCGGCGTACCGGTCGACTTCCCTGCCGAGAAGTTTGTCGCGAATGATTTCCGAGAACCCCAGAATCGCATTCAGCGGCGTTCTCAGCTCGTGGCTCATGTTCGCCAGGAAAAGGGACTTCGCCTCGTTCGCCTCCTCGGCGCGGCGCTTTTCCTGGATGAGCTCGACATTCATTCGTCGAAGCTTCATCCGCTCCTGGGCAAGCTCCTCGCTGGTTGAGAGCAAGGCCGCATGTTCCTTCCGGACTTTCTCGCTTTCCTGGTCGAGCGCGATTGCGCTTTCGACACGGCTCGAAATCTCGCGGCTAAGCATGACCATCATGATCAGGGGAAGGCTGAGAGCAGCGATGCCAAGGCCGATAACGATCCTCGCCTGCCGGTTTGCGGGGGCAAGAACCTCGGCTCTCCCCAAACCCGCCGCCACGATCAAAGGGTAATCGAGGACTTTCCGCCACCGGTAGAGGCGCACGACCCCATCGGCGGCGTCATGCGAGGAATAAGCCCCATCGGACGCCGTTTGCTCGGCGCCCAGCAGCGCTTCGGGAAAGTCATTTGCCCGGTGAGCCGTATCGAAGCCTCCTGCGGCTGTGTAGCGGGCAAGTCTCACGCCGTCGGATCGAATAAGATCGATTGCCGCCGCTTCGCCAAGAAAGACCTTTTGCTGCTTGTCGAGAAGATCACGAGCTACGCTCTTCCACTCTTCCAGACTGAGGGTAGGCTCTGTGGCCTCCATCCTTCGCTTCAAATCCGGGGCCGCATCGAGCGCGCTTCGAATCCGTTCCTCGAATCCTGCGGCCAAATTCGCGGCTTCGGCGCCGGCGCGGTCGATCGCGGCCTCACGCTCGTTGAGGACGGCTTCGGCGACGATGGCGCCAATGGCGAAGATGGTCGCCGCGCTGAACGCAGCGATACGGCGTTTGAGCGTTTCACCGGCCCTGCGCCGGTTCTCGTCGCCTGAGTGGAATCGTATCGCTCGCTGCACGAAGGACCTGGACTTGATTGGAACAATTGTCAGTTTACGAACAAGTTATAATCCCTAGACTTGTGGAAAATTATGTAGCATTACGATAGTCCTTTCCATCTTTGGATGTACAGTGCATAAATTTCATGATTTCAAAGATAAACCATCATGTGCATTTATTGTGCGGCGATCCAAATTATAAGGTTTGTGTCGACACAAAGCTTTGGAATAATTGTAAGTGAAGTTGTTATACTTTAGCTTAGCGGCGCCCTCTCGCGGCCGCCGCCTCGTTCGCGGATCGATGGTGGGACCTATCGATAAGGAGCGGAAAACGGCTAAGCAAGGCCAGCAATTTAAGATCAAGGACGAAGCATGGAAGACAACGGCGAGAAGACCTCGCGGCGTGATGTTCTCAAGCTCGGCGCTTATGGCCTCGGCGCGATCGGCGCAATAAGCATCGCCAGCAGCGCAAATGCACAGGTCGCGACGAAGGCCCAGCAGAAAGCGGTCATGCGCCAGCAAACGCCGAAAGACGGAAAGCAGTGCATCGGCTGCCAGCATTACGAGGTCGCCTCTTCCCGCCGGACCGTCGACGGCGAAATCAGCGCCAACGGCTATTGCAGTCTCTTCGCCAAGAAGCCCGCTTAAGCATTTATGGAGGAGCCCGGAAAACCGCGGTTATATCGCCGCAGTGCGGGCGGCTTCATTGATATGGAGAGCCGCCTTTTCTATATTTTCCGGGCCGCGAAACGCAGTCTTAGCGGAACCGCGCCGCGTTTCGGTTTTATCCAAATGGTAACCTTCGCCGCCTTGACTCCCTAGTCGGTCAGAGTAGTGTCGCACCGCGATGATCTGGCTGGTATTTGCAGTGCTGACGGCCTGCGTGATCCTTGGGATTACACGCTCGCTTCGTTGCGCCTCATCGTCTGAAAATGCGGGGGCCTCCGAGATCGAGGCTTACAAGCTTCAGCTTCAGGAGCTTGATCGCGAGGAAGAACGCGGAACGCTCGGCCAAGAGGAAGCGCAGCAAACGCGCGTCGAGGTGTCGCGCCGCCTGCTGCGAGCAAGCCGCCAGAGCTTAGGGGCCTCGCCAAAAAATTCGAAGGTTCTAAACGGCGCCATTGCCTTCGTCACCGTGGCGGCGGTGATTTCCCTCGGGTCGATCGGCGCTTATGTTTATTATGGCAGACCCGGCATTCCGGATCAGCCGCTGGAAGCGCGTCTGAACGCTCCGCTCGCAGAGCAAAGTCTCGACGTCCAGGTCGCCAATATGGAGCGCCGCCTGAGGCAGAATCCCGCCGATGCGGCCGGGTGGATGGCTCTTGCCTCGATCTACTTCAAGAGCGGGCTCTTTGAAAAGGCGGCTGACATTTACCAAAAGGCGATCGGCGCGGGCGGTGAAAACGAGAGCACGCTTCTTGGTCTCGCCGAAGCTCTGACTTTCGCCAATGACGGCTTCATCTCGGAGCAGGCCGTTCAGGCGCTGAAAGCGGCGCTGAAGCGCAATCCCGACTCGACGCGCGCTCGTTTCTGGAGCGCGCTTCTCGCCGAGCAGGATGGAAAGAAGGCGGATGCGGAGAAGCTCTACCGCGACCTCCTTGCCGCAAAAATCCATCCGGCCCTGAAAAAGATTGTGACGCAACGCCTGGAGGCGCTTTCGGCGGTCGCTGATAACAGTTCCTCTGCTGAAGGAAGGAAAGCGGCCGGCGAGGACGCTGGGGCGGACCGTGGCGAAGAACAAAAGATGATTCGCGGCATGGTCGAACGGCTCGCCGCCCGGCTGGAGAAAGATAAGTCGGATTTGCAGGGCTGGCTGATGCTCATCCGGTCTTATGCCATCTTGAAAGATACCGATAAGGCTCAAGACGCCGCCGCGACCGCCAGACAGGAATTCGCGTCTGACGCCAAGGCGCTCGAACAGATCGATGCGCTGGCTCAGGGGCTCGGCCTTCCCTCGCGAAGCGCCAACGGAGGACAGCCGAAATCATGACGCGAAAGCAACGCCGCGCAGTCGTCATCGTGGTTGGGCTTGTCATGGTCGGGCTCGCCTCCGCGCTCGTCTTGAGCGCGCTCAGGACGCAAGTTACGTTCTTTATGAGCCCCGAAGAGGTCGAGAAGACCATGCCGAAACCGGGAACACGGTTCCGGCTCGGCGGTCTTGTGAAGGAAGGCAGCATAAAGCACGAGGCGGACGCCGTAACCGCGTTCTCCGTCACCGACAATGCGGCGTCGCTTCCCGTGACCTATAAGGGAATCCTCCCCGATCTGTTCCGCGAAGGTCAGGGCGTCGTGGCCGAAGGCGCGATTGGCGCGGATGGCGTGTTCGTCGCCGACACCGTGCTTGCGAAGCACGATGAGAAATACATGCCCCCTGAAGTGGCTGCCGCTCTCAAGAAGAATGGCCGCTGGCAGGAGCAAAGCAGCCAGCAAAAAAAGCCGGGCGCCTAACGGCTGGAGTGAGAAACCGTGATCGTCGAATTGGGCCACTTCGCCCTCATCCTCGCCTTGTTCGTTTCGCTCATCCAGTTCGGCGCGCCAATGATCGGGCTTCGCATGCGAGACGCGCGGCTCCTGGCGATGGCGGACGCCGCGGCTCCAATCCTTTTCGCGTTGATCGCGGGCTCGTTCCTCGCGCTGATCTGGGCGCATGTCGCATCCGACTTTTCGGTGACGAACGTTTACGAGAACTCGCATTCCGCGAAGCCGCTCATTTACAAAATCTCGGGCGTTTGGGGCAACCATGAAGGCTCGATGCTCTTATGGGTGCTGATCCTTTCGCTGTTTGGCGCGGCGGTCTGGTTTTTCGGCGCGAATCTGCCGCTCGATCTGCGGTCGGCGGTCCTGGCGATCCAGGGCGCCATCTCGGCCACCTTCGTGCTCTTTATCGTTGCGACCTCGAACCCTTTTACGCGCATCGCTCAGCCTCTGGTCGAAGGGCAAGGGCTTAACCCGATCCTTCAAGATCCGGCGCTCGCGATCCATCCGCCGCTCCTCTACACTGGGTATGTCGGTTTCTCGATGGCGTTCTCCTTCGCCATCGCGGCGCTTTTGCTGGGCCGCATCGATTCGGCCTGGGCGCGCTGGGTCCGGCCCTGGACGCTCGCGGCCTGGATTTTTCTCACCGTCGGCATCGCGGTCGGTTCCTGGTGGGCCTATTACACGCTGGGCTGGGGCGGCTGGTGGTTCTGGGACCCGGTCGAAAACGCGTCGCTGATGCCTTGGCTCACGGGAACGGCGCTTCTTCATTCGGCCATCGTGATGGAAAAGCGGGACAGCCTGAAGGCCTGGACCATCCTTCTTGCGATTCTCACCTTCAGTTTCAGCCTTTTGGGGACGTTCCTCGTCCGCTCCGGCGTTCTGACTTCGGTCCACTCTTTCGCATCGGACCCCGCGCGCGGCGTCTTTATTCTTGTCATTGTCAGCACGTTCACGGCGGGAGCGCTGGCGCTGTTCGGCTGGCGCGCCAGCACGCTTTCGAGCGGCGGCGCGTTCTCCGTTATCTCCCGTGAGAGCAGCCTTGTTCTCAACAATCTGCTTCTGACGGTGTCGTGCGGAATCGTGCTTATCGGAACGCTCTACCCGATGGCGCTTGAGGCTTTGACGGGAGACAAGATTTCGGTCGGCGGCCCGTTCTTCAATTCCACGGTGGTCTGGATTTTCATGCCGCTGCTGCTTGCGGTTCCCTTCGGCGTCTTTCTCGCCTGGAAGCGCGGAAACCTGGGCGAGGCGGCCAAGCGGCTTAGCGTCGCCGCCATCATTGCTGTGATCGCGGGAGCAGCGGCCATCGCTTTCGGCGCCGACGCAAAGCAGGGCTTGGCGATGGCTCTCGGAAGCTGGGTTCTCGCAGGCTCCGTCTGGGAAGTTTTATGGCGAGCGCGTTTCCTGTCCGCGCCCTTATCCGAGACCGTCCGGCGGATTTGGAACATGCGCCGCGGTCAGTTCGGGCCGACGCTGGGGCACATCGGCCTCGCCGTCACCGTCATCGGCGTCGCGGGGGCCAGCACCTGGAATGTCGAGCGCCTCGCCGTCATGAAAATCGGCGATACCATCGACCTCGGCGGCTATCAGCTGACATTCAAGAAAGTTTATGAGCGGGCCGGCCCGAATTATGCGGAGTTTGCGGGCGACTTCGATTTGAAGAGCGGCGGCGCGCTTATTGGCGCGATTACAACGTCGAAGCGAAAGTATGATGCGCCGCCGCAGATGACGACCGCGGCCGGCATTTCGACCCGGCCTTTGGGCGATGTCTATGTCGTCCTGGGGAATGAGGAAAAGGGGGCGTTCTCGATCCGGGCCTATTACCATCCGTTTGTGCGGTGGATCTGGGGTGGGGCGCTGATCATGTTCCTCGGCGGCCTCGTCTCGCTGCTCGACCGAAGACTGAGAATCGGCTTGCCTCAAAGGGCCGCGAAAGCGCCGTTCCCTTCGGCGCCCGCGCCAGCGGAGTGAGAGATGCGCGGGTTCATCCAAACGTTCATTGCCGGAGCGCTTCTTGCTCTTTGCGCGGGACCGGCCTTCGCAGTCGATCCCCAGGAGCAGCTGAAGGACCCCGCTCTCGAAGCGCGCGCGAGAGAGATTTCAGCCGGGCTTCGCTGCCTTGTCTGCCAGAACCAATCGATCGACGATTCCGACGCGTCGCTCGCCAAGGATCTGCGGCTTCTCGTGAGGCGGCAACTCCAGAAAGGCGAGAGCAACCAGCAGGTGATCGACTATGTCGTGGCGCGCTATGGGGACTTCGTGCTCTTGAAGCCAAGGCTTCGCCTGAACACGCTGTTTCTATGGTTCGCCCCCATTCTGCTTGTCGGCGGCGGCATTCTTCTGGCCTCGCGCGTGGTAAGGAGGCCGCAACCCGAAACCCCCGCGCGGCTGCTTTCGCCCGAAGAGCAAGCGGAACTGCAATCCTTGATTTCCTCCGCTCCTGAAAAGCCGGGATCGAAATAACTCCGTTGGCGTTTGCTCCAAAGCGTGAAGATGCCTTATGGCTCCAGCAGGTTCCTGAAAAAGGATGTTGTCCACGGTTCGAGAAGCTCACCATGAG
>JBAVVQ010000402.1:0-3831 GCA_049697375.1 Rhodomicrobium sp. | reverse complement strand
ACTCTGCTTCGCATCCAATCGATCAAGGAACTCACCCACGAGGTTTTTGGCCCGATCCTGCATGTCATCCGGTTCAAGCGCGACGGCCTGCCAAACCTCATCGACGGCATCAACGGCACGGGCTATGGCCTCACGCTCGGCATCCATTCCCGCATCGACGAAACCATCGACTGTGTCGCGGATCGCGCGCGCGCCGGGAATATCTATGTCAACCGAAACATGATCGGCGCGGTCGTCGGCGTTCAGCCCTTTGGCGGCGAGGGCCTTTCCGGAACCGGCCCGAAAGCTGGCGGGCCCCTTTATATCCATGGCCTGCTTCGGGAAGGGCCGCCCGCGAAGCTTGAAGACATTCGAGACGAGGCAAAGCTCGAACCTTTGGCCGCGCTTGCAAAATGGGTCGAGAGCGACGCCGGCGCGCTCTTGCCCAGAGACGAACGCGCGCGGCTCGCCGAAACCTTCGAACGCTATCGGAAAGGGTCGCCTCTGCCGGTCGAGATGACGCTCAATGGGCCCGTCGGCGAAGACAACCGGCTCCGCTTCCTTCCGCGCGGGACTGTCCTTGGGTTCGCAAGCTCGATCCGCGATGGGCTGCATCAGTTCGGAGCCGCGCTCGCGACCGGCAACCGCTTTCTGCTGCATGACAATGAAGCCGCGAAGCGCCTGCTCGATGGCCTCCCGAAGCCTTTACGCGCTCGCATTGCAAGCGCTGCCGCTTGGGAAGCCGGGAACTTCGACGCTGTCCTCGTTTGTGACGAAGCGAGAGCCCGGGACATTGCTCAAACGCTCGCGAGACGCCCTGGCCCTATCGTTCCGGTTCTATCCGGCGACCCCGACTATAATATGAATATGCTCGTGAAAGAGAGAACCGTCTCGATCAACACGGCTGCCGCGGGGGGCAATGCGAGCCTGATGACAATAGGAAAGTGACTCAAGCTTGGGCGCGCTTCCCTGACTTACGGCATTTTGTATGCAATCTGCGTGTGTCGGCATCAGCTTGTCAAGTTTGACCTTACGTTTTCGTTCGCCTTCCGTCTTCTGATAGATCCTCGCCGAAATCGCCTTTCCCGCAGGTTAACGAGAGCTTCGGCGGCCTCCAACCCTTGATAAATATGGGATAATTGCGAGGAAAATGCCGGGCGGGACGCCATCCGGAAGCCTGCAGCGCGGCTGTTTGGGCTTCCTGCGGGCGTTAAGTTTCGAGCCGAAAATATATTTAACGGATTTTTCCGCGTCCCAGTAAAGAAAAAAAATCCCGCATTAAATTAAATTTAATGGGCAATTCGTTAAGGATAAAATACGTTTTATATTCAATGGCTTACGGCAGATTGCTGCGGTCCGGCCGAAGGCGCGGCGCTCCGCCATTTCGCGCACGGTATACCAGATGCTAACCAAACTCATGACCGGAAATAATTCCGGCGAGCCTCCGTTAACCACGAAACGATTAACGTCGCGGCGCAGCCCGGCGTGGCAAGAATGCGTTTACCCGGATGTTCAGGCTTTGCGACGCCAGTTGCACCGAGTACCGAAAATTGGTGTCAATCGCCCATGAGCAAGAATACCTCCATCAGCCTTGGCGATCATTTCGCCAAGTTCATCGACACTCAGGTTGCGGGCGGACGCTATGCGTCAGCGAGCGACGTCATTCGCGCAGGCTTGCGGCTCCTCGAAGAGCAAGAAGCGCAACTGGACGCGTTGCGAGCTGCGCTCATCGAGGGCGAGGAATGCGGCGCATCGACGCCTTTCGACTTCGAGGCTTTCATCGCCCGCAAGACCAGCGCTGGCGCGGCTGAATGAGCGGTTACGTCCTCAGCCCGCGCGCCAAAACCTACCTCGATGACATCTGGGATTACACGGAAAGAAACTGGGGCACGGAGCAGGCAAAAGCCTATATTCGGCTCATTGGCGCCGCCATCCAAACCCTTGCGATCTCACCTGCACTCGGAAAAGCTTGCGATCACATTCAGGAAGGCTATCGGAAATATCCAGCGGGATCGCACGTCGTATTTTTTCGTCTTACAGATAGGGGAATCAACGTCGTTCGCATCCTTCACCGGCGCATGGATTTCGACCGCCATCTTGGCTGACCGCAGCGCCGTCACAGGCGCATCAGCCGCTCAGCAAAGGGCGGCCGCTCTAAGGATCGCGTCCGAAACGCTTGGCCCCCATGGAGACGCGCAACAGCGCGTTATGCTGCTTTCGCGTGCCGCCGGCGAGATGCTTGCGGACTATCGGATAAAGCGTGGGCGCGACGGGCGCGCACAGCGTCCGCAGACTAACTTCTTAGGTCCGCCACAAAACGGCGCCGTTTTCTCGACAGAGCCAAGGCGCAGATCGCGGCGCTGGGTAAAGACGAAAGATAGATATGCCGACAGTCTTGCGGATTGGCCCTTATCGCTTTTTCTTTTATTCTTCCGATGGAGGAGAACCCGCCCATATTCATGTCGAGCGGGACGAGTGTGTCGCCAAGTTCTGGCTCAATCCAGTACGGCTTTCGCGGAGCGGAGGTTTCCGGGCCAAAGAGATCGCCGCCGTCGCCGCGTTGGTAAGCGAGAACAAGGACAAACTTTTGGAGGCATGGGATGCCGCATTCGGCGATTGAGCGTCAGATTCCGCGAGCGGTTTCGGTTTCCGTTACCTCCGAATTGATCGAGGTGGTCCTGGACGATGGGCGCGTGATTTCCGCTCCGCTCGCCTGGTTTCCAAGGCTACTGCATGGCAGTGAAGAAGAGCGCTCCCGGATGCGGTTCATCGGAAATGGCGAGGGTTTTCATTGGCCCGACCTTGATGAGGATGTGAGCGTCGAGGCTTTGCTGGCAGGGCTGCCCTCCACCGAAAGCGCCGCTTCTCTGAAGCGCTGGCTTTCGAGTCGGGAAGGGGCCGGCAAGGAGAAGGCTGACGCTTGAATTGGCGCGGGCGCGTGGGCCGCGCGTGATCCCGAATGACGCTCGCTGCTCAGCAAAGGGCGGCCGCTCTAAGAATCGCGTCCGAAACGCTTGGTCCCATAGAGACGCGCAACAGCGCCTCATGCTGCTTCCGCGTGTCGCCCGCAAGATGCTTGCGGACTATCGGATAAGCCGTGGCGCGCTCCCAAGCGGCGTGTCTTCGATAATTTTCAAAAAACGAACGGAGCAGATAACCTAGCGCCTCCAGCCCGATATTCCGGGAATCTCGGCCCATGAAGGCGGACAGGATCTCCACAATAAGGCCCCGGTCAGCCGCATGCTCGAACTCAAGTTCGCGCAGCATGAGCTCAAGAGGCTCGTTTTTTTCCTCAAGGCTCCGGATGAGCGGAAAGAGGCATTTCTCGTGCAGGAAGACGTGCCTTGAGAAGGCTTTGTCCAAAAAGGCAAGAACCTTGCCCGTCTTTCTCTGGTGGCCGGTTCCGGGAAGCCCGTCTGCGATCTTTTCAAGAGCAGCGCAAATCCGCAGCAAGCGCATTTGGTCCCGCTCCAGAAGCGTCAAAAACGCCTCACCCAAAGGCTGCGGCCTATAGCTCGCATGAGAGCTGAACTGCTGAGTCACCGTTTCATCCACTGTGCGTTCGTGTCCAAAGCCCTGTCATGCAAAGAATGCGCATTAGCCATTGGTATGCCTTGATCAAGATCAACAAGCCTCGCAGCGCATTGTTTGGTCAAGAGAATCAACAAAATCAGGGATCTAGGCTGCGGCGAAATGCCCCCCCGAAAAACTTCCCCGTCCATGATTTGACGGATATCAAAGCCCGTATGCGGTAGTGGGCGCATTTGTGTCTCCCGCGGATCGCACGCAAAAGCCTCGGCTGCGCCGGGATTCACGGGAGATCATTATGGAAGTTGCGAGCACGAAAGGGAG
>JBAVVQ010000401.1:0-1759 GCA_049697375.1 Rhodomicrobium sp. | reverse complement strand
TTTTAAGTGAGACGCATTGGCACTTTTAAGGCGTCTGTTACTACATTACCAACTTCTGCGATAAGGGTGCACTTCATTATTAATAAACGCAAGCGGCTTTATTACCGCACGATGAAATTTAGGCTCTTTTGAATTTTGAGTGGGTAACGGCAGATAGTTGGTTAGGCTTTGGCGTAGGGATTGATGGCTGAGAAGTTGAGGTTTCCGGCGACAAGGAAGATGACGGTTCGCATGGTTTTGAACCGGCCGTATCCTCTTGCCTTGCGCTTCGCGGCCTGGAACAGGCCGTTGATCGCTTCGAGGAAACCGTTGGTTTGCCGGGTTTGAGCCCAAGCGGCGACGCCCTCGAAATGGTCGAGGATCATCTGGGCAACCTTCTTCATGGCCTCGACCTTGGAGCGCCGCACATTGGTGCACCAGCGCTTGAGCATGGCGGACACAACATTGATTTGCTTGCGGTCAAGGATGTCGCGCAACTGCTCGCGGTAGAGCCAGGCGCGGGCGGTGCGCTTGGTGGTGGCTTGCGCGACGAAAGCATCGAGGTCCGCGCGCTGGCTTTCCGGGAGACGCTCGCGATCCTTGAGTAGCGCCCAGCGCAGGCCCTTGAGGCTGGGATCGGTCTTCTGCTCGCCGCGGCGGGTCTGGTCCACGGCCTTGGAGGCGTGGGCAACGATATGGAACTTGTCGAAGGTGATGCGGGCGTTGGGCAGATGCTTCGTCACGCCCTTGATGAAGGCTGGGGACATATCGATGCTGACGCAGGCGATCCGCTCCGGCGTGCCCTTGTGTTCGCTCAAGAACTGGCTGAACCCGCCGATGGTCTTGGCATCGCGGCCTTCCGTGACGAACACCACTTTGTGCGCTTCGGCATCGGCGGCAAAGGTCAGATAGTTGTGGCCGCGCCGGCAGGAGGTCTCGTCAATGGCCAGCATGGTGAGCTTGGACAGGTCCGCCCTGGCCAGCGCCAGATCCACATAGCGCTCGCAGATGGCCTGGACCCTGTGCCAGCTCTCGCCAACCAGGCGGGCGACAGCGGCGAACGGCATCTGGCGGCACATGGCCAGGACCAGCGCTTCGAACAGCAAGGTGAAGCCGGAGAGCTTTCCCGCCCAGCCGGGTTCGATCAGCGCCACCCGGCCATCGGGCAGCTTCAGCCGTGGCGTGCGCACCTCAAGACAGCATTCGTGCTGGAAGAAATTGAGATGCCGGTAACGCTTGGTCTGGGTGTCGTGAACCGGGTGCAGCCCTTCCGTGCCCTCATAGGGAAAGCGGCTTCCCTTCTTGAAATCGATGCCGATGGTCAGGAGCCGCTTGCCGGCGTCGAAGCTCACATCCTTCACATACCAGGGCGTCTCGACGCCAAGCGCCGCCGCGAAAAGCTCGTTGCTCATGATCCTCACCGCCATTCCCCGAGGCATTGCAGCAGCCCCGGCGGCGATCAGAATGCCGCCATGCCCGCAGCCGTCAAGAACAAGCCCTCCGGGTGGCCGCTCAACGAGCGGCCATTCTTGACAGCTCCTGCGCGTGGCGGCGCAGCGTCTGCATAGGCCGGGGCGGAGGAATGGCTCCAGCCGAACAAAGGAATGCTGCTTGACGGTGTTACGCTGCTACCCACTCGCTTTTCGAAAGAGGCGCTTAAATATACCGCTTTGGAACATACAATGGATAGGTTTAAGAAAGATAGTTAACAGCTTTATCGATCCACAGTTGGAAGTAGGTCTTATTATCACACTCGCGGTAACTTTGTTAATTGCAATGT
>JBAVVQ010000400.1:0-2150 GCA_049697375.1 Rhodomicrobium sp. | reverse complement strand
GATTACAGCTGAGACTCGGCTGCTTAGCAGCATGGTTGATGGCGGAGATGTTTAGACGACCCGCTTCCCGCTCGCATCGATCACAATTTGACCATCGTCTTTCGCGAACGGTCCAATGTTCGGATTGGGCAGAATGTCCAACACTGCCTCGGAGGGGCGGCAAAGCTTGACGCCCTGCGGCGTCACCACGATGGGCCGGTTGATAAGGATCGGATGGGCGAGCATGAAATCGATGAGCTCGTCATCGCTCCATTTTGGGTCGCCAAGCCCCAGCTCATGGTAGGGCGTGCCTTTCTCGCGAAGCAATGCGCGCGCGGAGATCCCCATCGCCGCCATCAACTTCTTGAGCTTTTCCCGGGAGGGCGGATTCTTCAGATACTCGACGACCAGCGGCTCCTCGCCGCTTTGCCGGATCATCGCGAGGGTATTCCTGGAGGTGCCGCAGGCAGGATTGTGATAGATGACGATGCTCATTCACGCAGCTCCCAGTTTTCCAAGACGTTCGCGCACAGCAGTTTATTTGCATAATTCAACTATTTATACAAAATGCAACGCGGTTAGAGATCAATTGGCGCCGGGTCAAGCCCTTCCGAAGGGCGAAAGATGCCTCTTGAAAAACCCCATGGCCATGTGGGCTCGCTCATGAATGCGTAACCACCACATAAACAATAAAGCCGTTTACAGCAGCGCCCAGGATTATAACAGACCACCAAAAGAACCTTTTAATCATCCGCACTCAACTCTCGTTTCCAGGCTTCAGCGTTCCGCTGGCAGCCATGCACATTAGTTTATTGCATAATTAGACAATCGTTGTATAGTGGGATTATGGAAATTATCGTCGCTGTCCGTGCCTTTGCCGCTCTTGCCCAGGAGAACAGGCTCGCCATCTTCCGGCACCTCGTTGGCGCCGGACCGAGCGGCGTTCCGGCTGGAGAGATCGCAAAAGCCGTCGGCATCAGCCCGACCAGCGTCTCCTTCCATTTGAAAGAGTTGGATCGCGCGGGGCTCGTGACGCAGACGCGGCATGGGCGGTTCATTCACTATGCCCTTTATGTGGAACGCGTCCGCCAGCTTATCGAATATCTGACGGAAGACTGCTGCGGCGGCCAGCCCGAACTCTGCGGCAGCGCATACACCCGAGCCGAAAGTCTTTGCAAAGAGGATTGCCATGAGTAACCCCCTTCTCAGCGATCGCATCTTCAACGTGCTTTTCCTGTGCACGCACAACTCCGCGCGATCCGTTCTCGCAGAGTCGATCCTCAACCGATCAGGCAAGGACAAATTTCGGGCCTTCAGCGCCGGAAGTCACCCTCGTGGCCAAATCCATCCTTACGCCATCGATCTTCTCAAGAATCTCGGTTACGACGTGACTGGCCTTCGCTCGAAATCCTGGGACGAATTTGCGGTCCCTGAGGCGCAGCGTATGGATTTCGTATTTACCGTCTGCGACGACGCGGCCCGGGAGGTTTGCCCTATGTGGCCCGGTCAGCCGATGACCGCCCATTGGGGCGTGCCCGATCCGTCACGCGTCGAAGGGAAAGAAGCCGAAAAGCGGATCGCGTTTGCCGACACCTATCGGATGCTCCAGCGGCGTATCGATGTGTTCATCAGCCTGCCGATGACCTCGCTCGCGCGATTGGCGCTGCAGAAAAAAATTGAAGAGATCGGACGCATGGTTGATGCACCGGAGAAGGCCTCTTAACGGCGCGTCGAGCATCGCGCGGGCGGCCGCATCAGGGTTACCACTTACCCACGCGCTTTGGCGAGATATGTTGCATCGGCGCCCGCGGCAGGTTCAGCTTCAATGCGCTCGCGAACCGCAGAGCAGGCTTCATACCAGGCTTTCGAGGCCCTGTGCGAGCCGAGAGGGCCCGCGCCAGGCAGGGCCTCAAGATTGCGCCAGCGGCTCTGGCTGAGAGCGGTTGGAACGCTCGGCCGCGAACTGATCAAACTCGGCCTTGGCCATGCGAAGCCGGGCAAGGAATTCCTGAAATGCGCGGTGCTCTTCTTCGAGGCGGCGCAGGGTCTCAGCTCGATATTCATCAAATGCCCGGTTGCCGCTCGTTCGTGGCTGAGGCCGCCAGTCCTCGGCCTGACCCACGTTGGCGGCGCGATCGTTCCAGCGCCTGACGCCAAATCCACAACACATC
>JBAVVQ010000399.1:0-2976 GCA_049697375.1 Rhodomicrobium sp. | reverse complement strand
GTCCAGGGTCATGCATTCGCCTTTGAAAGACTGGATCAACCCGCCTTTAATCGGAATCGTTTAAAGGCGGGTTGATCGATTCTAAAGTTAGAGCAGCTAGTCCCCGTCTAAGGGAAGGGGACTGCTTCGATGCTGGCGCATTCATTCGCGCCAGCCATGCCACTCACCTTCCCTGCCAAGGCGCTGACGCGCCTTTACTCTTTGTCTTTGGTCTGCGCTTTGTTTAAGGCCGCTCCAAGGATATCTCCGAGAGATGCGCCGCTGTCGGTCGAGCCGAATTGAGCAACGGCTTCCTTTTCTTCCGCGATCTCGAGAGCCTTGATCGAAAGCCCGATCTTCCGGCCGGTCTTGTCGATCTGGGTGACGACCGCATCGACCATGTCGCCCGCGGAAAAGCGCTCAGGACGTTGCTCGCTGCGATCGCGGGAAAGATCGGCGCGCCGGATGAAGGCCGTCACGTCGGTGCCGGAAATCTTCACCTCGATGCCTGCGTCTTTTACTTCCACCACTTCGCAGGTGACGGTTGAGCCCTTCTTGAGAGTCGCAGCAGACTGGAAGGGATCCGTAGCGAGCTGCTTGATGCCGAGGCTGATGCGCTCCTTCTCGGCATCGGTCTCAAGCACAACCGCACGCACCGTGTCGCCTTTGTTGTACTCCTTGATCGCGTCTTCGCCGGGGCGCTGCCAATCGAGGTCGGACAGATGCACCATCCCGTCGATGCCGCCATCGAGACCGACGAAGAGGCCGAACTCCGTGATGTTGCGAACCTGGCCCTCGACGATCGAACCCTTCGGATGGCTGTCGGCGAAGGCGTTCCAGGGATTCTCCTGGGTCTGCTTGAGGCCCAGCGAAATGCGGCGCTTGCCCGCGTCGACTTCGAGAACCTGAACCTCGACCTCCTGGCTCGTGGAAACGATCTTGCCGGGGTGGACGTTCTTTTTAACCCAACTCATCTCCGAAACGTGAATGAGGCCTTCAACGCCGGGCTCGAGCTCCACGAAAGCGCCGTAGTCCGCAATGTTGGTGACCGTTCCCTTGAACCTGCCGCCGATCGGATACTTTGCCTCAATGCCGGACCACGGATCGGCGCCGAGCTGCTTCATGCCGAGGCTGATGCGCTGCGTTTCCGGATTGATGCGGACGATCTGCACCTTCACGGTGTCGCCAACATTCAGTATCTCGGTCGGGTGATTCACGCGCTTCCACGCCATGTCGGTGACATGGAGCAGGCCGTCAATGCCGCCGAGATCGATGAATGCGCCGTAGTCGGTGATGTTCTTCACCATGCCATCGACCACCTGGCCCTCTTCGAGCTTGGCGACGATCTCGGAGCGTTGCTCTGCGCGCGTCTCTTCAAGGACGGAGCGGCGGGAAACGACGATGTTGCCGCGCCTGCGATCCATCTTCAGGATCTGGAAGGGCTGCGGCACATTCATGAGCGGGGTGACATCCTTGATCGGCCGGATGTCGACCTGACTGCCGGGCAGGAAGGCCACCGCGCCGTCGAGATCGACGGTGAAGCCGCCCTTGACGCGATTGAAGATGACGCCTTCAACCTTCTCGCCGGCGTTGAACTTCTGCTCAAGTTTCGTCCAGCTATCCTCGCGGCGGGCTTTTTCGCGGCTGAGGACAGCCTCGCCGGCCGCGTTCTCGATCCGCTCGACATAAACCTCGACCTCGTCGCCTACGTAAACGGTCGGCGATTGCACCGAGGAGCCGAATTCCTTGAGAGGGACGCGGCCCTCCGTTTTGAGGCCCACATCGATAACGGCGAGGTCTTTTTCGATGGCGACGATCTTGCCCTTGACGACAGCGCCTTCGCTTGGCGCCGATCCACCCATCGATTCGTCGAGAAGAGCAGCGAAGTCGTCGGCAGTCGGACTGTACTCCCTGGCCTTGGGCTCTATTGTTTGCGTTGCGATCATTAAAACTCCGATGGGCCGAAGCCCACGTCTGCGTTAGTGTTGAACACGACGGCCTTCCGGACGCTTGGCCCGGAGCCGTCTTCATGCGTATTTGGGCTGCCACCGGATGCGACCGGCTCCAGATGGAACGATAAGGACGGTCGATCAGCAACTGCCCGAAAGGCGGTATTGCCAGTGATTTATCCGCGGCTCGCCACTTTATCAATAAGATCAAGCGCAGCTGCGAAGGCTTTTTCTATATCTAACTCTGTAGTATCGAGCAAGAGCGCGTCTTCGGCGGGCTTCAAAGGCGAAATTGGGCGGTCGCTGTCGCGCCGGTCGCGTTCCTTGATTTCGCGCAGCACACTCTCTTCCGTTGTTTCAACACCATAGCCCACAAGTTCTCTGTAGCGGCGGCTTGCGCGGCTCTCTGCTGAGGCGCTGACGAAGATCTTGGCGTCGGCCTGTGGACAAACGACCGTGCCGATGTCACGGCCCTCAACAACGGCGCCAGTCTTCTGGGCGGCGAAGCTGCGCTGAAACATCAGAAGCGCTTCGCGCACCTGAGGATATGCTGCGACGACGGATGCCGCTTCACCCTTCCCCTTCAGCCGAAGACCGGGATCGGAAAGCGTGGCAGGATCGAGCCTCCTTGCCGCCTCGGCTGCAGCCTCAACATCGTCAAGGGTGTGCCCCGCAAGTTGCACGTCGCGAGCAACGGCCCGATACAATGAACCTGTATCGAGATGCGGAAGGCCGTACGCTTGCGCGATCCGCCTGGCGAGCGTGCTTTTTCCCGCGGCGGCGGTTCCATCGATGGCGATGATCATTGGCTTCAGTTCCTGCGGGAAACCGCGGACTCGTCCATGACGGCGCCCGCTTGTTGCATCAAATGCGGGAATTCGGGAAAGCTCGTCGCTATCATCGAAGCGTCATCGACGGTTACGGGTTCCTCGGCGGCAAGTCCCAGAACCAGGAACGACATGGCGATCCTGTGGTCCATATGTGTGAGGATGGTAGCGCCGCCCCGCACCCTGGACAACCCGGTGACGGCGAGCGTATCGCCGCGGGC
>JBAVVQ010000398.1:0-3576 GCA_049697375.1 Rhodomicrobium sp. | reverse complement strand
GATTGGATCAATTCATGCACGAGCGCATGATCCATTTTAGGCAAGCCGTCCACGATCCGCTCCACCTTGTCTGCGAGCAATAACAGGCCGCCCGAGATGAGGTCCACGGCGCGCCCCGGCGAGCCGGTCGAAAGCGCAAACAGCTTTTGCATGGCCGCCTCATCCGGTTCGGACAGGTCGCCCGTGGCGCAAGCCCCAGCGACGGCGCCCTGAAAATCGGATAAGGCGAGGGGGCGGAAAGCAAGCTTGATACATCTCGATCTTATCGTCGGCATGACCGTCGATGCGCCGTGGCTGATCAGAAAAAAGACGGTGCGCGGCGGCGGCTCTTCGACGGCTTTGAGGAGCGCATTCGCCGAAGCGATCGTGAGGTCGTTCGCCGGGTCCACGATCATTGCGCGCCAGCCGCCCGGACTTGTCAGGCTGAGGAATGCGCGCAGCTTGCGAACGGCCTTGACGCCGAAGGACTCCTTGGTGTCAGGGTCCAGCCAAACTTTTGTCTCTGCGTCAAGCACGAAGAGCGACGGATGCGCTCCCGCCGCAATCTGGTTTGCGACCGGATGGCCGTCCGGAATCGCAAGCGAGGATGCTTGGCGCAGCGCTGGGGCGGCTTGGTCCCGGCTCAGCAGAAAGCGCGCCGCCCTGTAGGCGAAGGTAGCTTTGCCGATCCCCCGCTCGCCCGTGAGCAGCCAGGCATGATGAAGCGAACCCGCGTTGAACGCGCTCAGGAACAAACCCTCGGCCGCTTCGTGACCGAAAAGCCGATCCGTCAGCCGGGGATGGAGCGAGTTGAGCGCGCCCGCCTCTTCGGAGGCGCTCGTCTCGGCGGATTTGCGCTTTGCCATACTCGATCGACCCAATCAGCAGGATCTGAAAAAGTGATGTCGCCCATGGTTCGACAAGCTCACCATGAGGTTCCAGCCCTGAAATCGCTCCGCCTCATCCTGAGCCTGTCGAAGGATGAAGCCAGGTTCTCACGCTTTTTCGGCAATCTTAGGGAAAGCGTATAGACAGCCTAGAGACCGAAACGCTCCCGCACAATCGCCCAGAGCTTGTCTTCCACGCGCCGCTCGCTTTCCGCAGCATCGACAACCACACAGCGCTTGGGCTCCGCTTTCGCAATCGAAAGGAATTCCTCGCGAAGGCTTCTATGGAAGGCCAAATTCATGGTTTCGAAGCGGTCGGGGGTATTTCCGGCTGTCTCGCCGGAGGCGCTTTTCGTCTTCCGCGCGGCGGCGCGCTTCAATCCCAGCTCAGGCGGAAGATCGAAGATGATCGTGAGGTCGGGCTGCGTCGAGCCGACAACAGCGCGGTCGATGGTTTCGATGACGTAGAGCGGCAGCCCGCCCGCGGCGCCCTGATAGGCGCGCGTCGAATCGCTGAACCGGTCGCAGATCACCCACGCGCCGCGTTCAAGGGCCGGTCTGACGGCGAGTTCCAGATGCGATTCTCGCGCGGCGTAAAACAGAACGGCTTCCCCGAGCGGGCCGAATTTCTTGGCTTTCCCGGAGAGAAGGACTTCGCGGATGGCCTCGGCGCGGGGCGTGCCTCCCGGCTCGCGGGTTTGAAGGACAGAGACGCCGGCGCGCCTCAAACGGTCGGCGAGGAACGCCGACTGGGTGGTCTTGCCTGCGCCTTCGCCGCCTTCAAAGGTGATAAACTTGCCGCGGGGCGTACCCGTCACGTGCTCGGCTTGGAGAGGACGGGAGTCGCCGCCGCCGCGGGCTGCGGCGGCTTCTTGAGAAGTTTGGCGACAGCCTGCGAAACGTAGGAATTCACCCCGAGCAGCACCGAGTCGACCCCTTTCGAGACCATGCCGCCGGCCTGCATATCCGCCGCCGCATAGAGCGGCGCGGCATTCGAAGTCCCGCTCGTTTCAGACGTGATTCGAACCTCTCCCACCCTGTCGCCTTCCTTGACGGGCGGTTTGAGCGGGCCGAGATAAACGATCTGAGCCTTGATGCGATGATCCTTCGCATTCACCGGCAGGAGAATCATCGCGTCGGATTTCGTCTTGAGCGGAACGCTCCATTTCTGGCCGCCCCATACCCTCGCCTCGCCGACCGTCTCGTCCTTCGCGAAGACCTTGAACGCTTTGAAATTGACAAATCCCCAGTTCAAGAATTTGGCGGTGTCTTCGCGCCGCTCCCGTTCAGAATCGAAGCCATTCATGACAGCGACGAGACGCCTGCCGTCCTTCGCAGCCGACGCCGCGATGCCGTAACCGGCGCCCTCCGCGAACCCGATTTTCAGCCCGTCGGATGGAATGGCCGCGTTCAAAAGTGGATTGAGGTTCTTGAAATCGTGCGTCCTGTACTTGAACTCTTTCTGCCCGAAATAGGCGTAATAAGTCGGGTATTCCTTGATCACATAGATCGAGAGCTTCGCAAGCTCCCGCGCCGTCATTTGATTGGCGGGGTTTGGCAGCCCCGTTGAATTTCCGAATGTCGATTTCTCAAGCCCGAGCGCTCGCGCTTCCTCAGTCATCGCCTGCGCGAACCCATCCTCGCTGCCGGACAAGCCTTCGGCGACCGCGATGCAGGCGTCATTGCCGTTCTGCACGGTAATGCCTTGGATCAGGTCGCCGACTTTCGCCGTCTGGTTGAGCGGAACGAACATGGACGTCGTACGTGAGGGAGCCCCGCCCGTTTTCCAGGCGTGCAAGCTCACGGGAAACTCGGTGTCGAGCGAGATTTCCCCGGCCTTGAGCTTCTTGAACAGCACCTCAAGCGTCATGATTTTGCTCATGCTCGCTGGCGCAAATAGCTTATCGGCATTCTTTTCGAAGAGCACGGCCCCTGTGTCGACATCGACAAGAATCGCTTCCGCCGCAGGGGTTTGGAAGTTTCCCGCAGACTGCGCGCCCGCCGAGTGCGGACATAAAAGAAGGAGTAAAAAAAGTAGGGCGAGGCGCATCGGCTCAGTCCAGGATGAATCGCTGGGATTATATAACAACAGAGGGGCCGATTTGCTAAGAGATAGGGCTGCGGGGCTTTTAAATAATCTGACAGTGCGACTTCTAAAACAACGTCCTCGTTAATTGGGTTGTGCGTTCGTCACCCATCCGCTCTTGTTCTCCTTTGGAGCTTTCTCGAAGCCGCCTTTCTTCGTAACGAGAGCCGGCTCCACGGTTACGGTCGCCGCAGCAAGGAAACTCGTTTTAGGCGAAGGAGGAGCGGCATGCGCCTGCTTATCTCTTACGACACGAGGCGACCAGGGCTGCTTCGCCAACGTGGTGCGCTCTAGCGTATCGTCGCCATTGAGCGGCGCGGGCGAAAGATAGCGGACGCGCACGGCGCCGGAGCCCTTCGGATAGAGGCCCAAAAGCTCCGCCGCCCTGTGCGAAAGGTCGATGATACGGCCATCGTGATAGGGGCCACGGTCATTGATGCGAACGACGATGGTGCGATCGTTTTCCAGGTTTGTGACGGTCGCGTATGTCGGCATCGGCAAGGTGGGGTGAGCCGCCGTCAAGGCGTTCATGTCGTAGATTTCGCCGTTCGCCGTCCGGCGCCCGTGGAAGAAATCGCCATACCAGGATGCTATTCCAACCTGGTCGTAGGCTTGATCGTTGAC
>JBAVVQ010000397.1:0-3329 GCA_049697375.1 Rhodomicrobium sp. | reverse complement strand
CATTACAGGCCGCGCGCCCAGGCGGGGCGCAGCCGGGCCGCCTCGGGCGCGGCAATAGCCGACCGCAGCTCCTGCAGAAGCCGCGCCTTGTCGGCGCCGAGCGTCCCTTTCAAAACAAGCCAGTTCGAAGCGTGGTCGCTGCGGAATACGGTCCGCTTCAGCTCCAGCTCCGAAATCAACAGCTCCATTTCCTGCATAAGGCCGAGGATGCTAAGCGGCTCCCAGCCATCAAAACCGCCGCGCAGCCGCTCCTCGCCTTGCGGAAAACTCACGACGAGCGTGGCGAGAAACTCAGGCTGAGCCGCATTCATGAGCGCCGCCGAGTTCATCGCATGCTGCCTGGACAGCGCCTCGCCGCCCAGGCCGTTCAGGATCATCACCGAGCGCTTGATCCCGGCCTCGCCAAGTTTTTCGAGCGCGTCAAGCGTGGTCGCGAAGGTCTCGCCCTTGTTGACCCTGGCCAGCACTTCGTCATCGCCCGATTCGGCGCCCACATAGACAAGAGACAGGCCGAGCGCCGCCAGCTCCTTGATCTCCTCGACCGATTTCTTGCGGAGGTTACGCGGCAGGCAATAGCTCGATATGCGGCGCACGGCGGGCATATCGCGGCGGATGGCCTCCAACACCGCCACAAGGCGGCGCGTGGACAGCGTCATCGCGTCGCCATCGGCGAGGAAAATGCGCCTGATGCCGCTCCCATACTCCTCGCCACATCGCCGGATGCTCTCCAGCACCTCCTCTTCGGGGCGGGGGCGGAAACGCTTCTGCGGGTCGGTATACATTTCGCAGAAGGTGCACTTGTTCCAGGAACAGCCGTTGGTCACCGGCAGGATCAGGGACTCTGCCTCGCTTGGCGGCCGGTAAACCGGAGGAATATACTGAATGGGGTCGCTGTACATGCCGAAAGCCCTTCCCTGCTGGCGACGGGACTATCCCTCTCACAATGACATAGTTCAAGGTCTTCGCGGATGAAAGGTCGTGCGGCCATATCGCCAAGCTTTGGATGGCGTAACTCGGGAAGGACACGCACGAAACAACGCTTTATATATGGGCAGGCGTCCGGCGCTGCCAAAGCGTCTCTTCAGCGGTAAAGGGATCGTTGCCGTCGCCTACGCCGAGCTTGACGGCAGCGCCAACGGATCGCCAACCGCCGTCATCCCGGAAAGGCGAAGCCTTATCCGGGATCGTAACACATTGAAACGCCTGCCTTTATGCGATTCCGGCTCGCGCTTCGCTTGGCCGGGACGACGAATTGCGCAAGGAAGGAGCGGTTGCTCCTGTTGCGCCTTACCGTCCGGCCAGCCTTTCCGCGAAAAGGGCGATAGTCTTGCGATAGACCTCGGCGCGGTTCCACTCGCGCATCACGTCGAAATTCGCGGTCCCCTCCCCGAATGGCGCGCCTGCGCGCCAGCCGTTGGTCTTCAGGAGATTCGCCGTCGAGGCGAGCACATCCGGCACGCTGTGCCTCAGATCGACATGCCCATCGCCGTCGTAATCGACGCCGTATTTGATGTAGGACGAGGGCAGAAACTGCGTCTGGCCGATTTCCCCGGCATAGGCGCCGATCAGATCGCGCAAGGGAAGATCGCCTCGCTGCACGACCCTCAAGGCCGCGAGGAGCTCGCCCTGAAACAGCTCGGTCCGGCGGCAATCATGGGCCATGGTGGCGAGAGTGCGGATCACCGGCAGTCTGCCCATATCGCCGCTTCCGAAATCGGTTTCGAGGCCCCAGATCGCAACGACCACGTTACCTGGCACGCCGAATTGCCGCTGAATGCGCGCAAGAAGCGCGGCGTGGCGCTGCATCAACTGCCTTCCGCGTTGGATGCGGCCTGCGGTGACCCGGGTCGAGGCGTAGCGCTCGAAGCTCATCCGGAACGTTCCGCGTTGGCGCCGGTCGAAGGCCAGCACGGACTGATCGGGCGAGACGCCCGAGAGCGCGGAGTCTATAATGGAACGGGAGACGCCAGCGCCCGCGGCCTCCCGCGACATTGCGCCGATAAAGGTTCGGAAGTCGCCGCCGCACTGCGCAGCCTGCGCGGACGTCACGAACAAGAATGAGAAAACGAATGCCGTAAAGAAATGCCTGGTCATGCCGAATCTTTTTTATTGCCGATGCGGACATCGCATGCGCATGCGGTTGAGGCGAAGACATGGCGGCTCAACAGAATTGCTAAGCGCCGTCAGCGGCGGCATTCAAGGTTTGGCTGGCGTCTCACCCGGCGCGCAACAGCGCCAATTTGGCTTTTATCCACAGGCCGCGCAAAAATGGCTTGAATGAGCGCAATCCATACGCATAGTGTAAGAAATAATGTTATTTGCATAACATATAATGTCAAAACCATGATAACCGGAGCACAGTTGCGCGCTGCCCGGGCCTTGGCCGGCATCAATCAGCGTAAACTCGCCGAGCTGTCCGGACTTTCGCTGCCTACGATCCAGCGGATGGAAGCAAGCGATGGGATCATCCGGGCCAATGTGGACTCGCTGATGAAGCTCATCGCCGCCCTGAACGCTGCAGATATTGACCTCATCGGAGAGGGCGCCGTGAGCCACGGTGGCGGGCGAGGCGTGCGGCTCAAGACGGAGGGGGCCGTTGAAACGTCAAGCCGTCCAACGTCCTCGCCTCGGGGCAAAGCGCCGCAACGGGAAGGGTAGATCATGGCCCTCGCGATTAGTCTCTCCGGCGTCGCCGTTCTGCTTGGCGTCGCGGCTCTCGCCATCATGATCAGCCGCTCACGCGGGGCGGTCCCCATTATCTACGGCGCATGCCTCGCGGTCTCGCTGATTTCCTTTGCCAGCGCGCTCCTTGACCTCACTTATGTCCGGGCATTCCCGTCGGCCGTGACGTTGCCGCTCGGCCTGCCTTGGCTCGGCGCTCATTTCCGTATCGATGCGCTGGCGGCTTTCTTCCTCGCCGTTATCGATCTCGGCGCCGCTGCGGCCAGCCTGTTTGCGCTTGGCTACGGAAGGCACGAGAAAGCGCCGTGGCGCGTGTTGCCGTTCTATCCGGCCTTCCTGGCCGCCATGAATCTGGTGGTCCTTGCCGATGATGCTTTCACCTTTCTGAGCGCCTGGGAGTTTATGTCGCTCACCTCGTGGGCGCTGGTCATGGCGCGCCATCGCGAGCGCGACAACGCGTATGCGGGCTACGTCTACCTCGTCATGGCAAGCTTTGGCACGCTCGCATTGCTCCTCGCCTTTGGCATCCTCGCCGGGCCGGAGGGCGGCTACGCATTTGACGCTATCCGCGCGGCCCACCGGTCCGAAGGGGCCGCCGCGCTGGTCCTCGTTCTTGTCCTTGTCGGCGCCGGGTCGAAGGCCGGGGT
>JBAVVQ010000396.1:0-1941 GCA_049697375.1 Rhodomicrobium sp. | reverse complement strand
TCCCCGGATCGTGTTGGTGGCGCTCAATGTAGCGGGCGAGGTCCGGCCTCTCGCCGGCGCTATAGTTGAACGGAAAGGTTCTTGCGTAGTCCTCGATCTCGAGGCCCGCGACGTCCGGGGGTGAATGTTCGATGCACACAGTGCTCTCGAACGACAGTTCTTTTGAGCGATCCGAAAACCCCGCGATCCCCAAATGATTGCCGTATCCGTCCTGAACGAAACGTAGGCTCTTGGGCTTCGGGCTGATCTCAAGGCTCGCTTCGAGCACCCTTTGATCGGAGGTGTCGCGCGGGCGGAGCATCATCCGGTGCTCGCCGAAAGCGACCGGCTGCCGGTAGCGATAGGTCGTGACGTGCCGAATGGTCAGTGTCGGCATGATATCTCCCAATCTATCATAAATTATGCACGATTCGCGCCAAATCGACACCTGCCGGCACGAACCGCGCCCCGAAACAATGGCTTCATGTTATATCCTCGCGTAGCCCGCCCTGAACCGCTCCATTGCCCCATGGGGCGGTTCTTCATTTCATCGCGCGCGCACCTTTTTTCCGGTAGTGGTCGAGCGTTTTCTTCGCCGCGCTAAGCGCCGTTATGCCCACGTGGGGGCCATTCGCTTTGTCGAACGCCTTCCTCATTAAATTGTTCCTACGTCGGTCGAGGCAATCCTCCCCCCCATCGCGGACAGTTCCCTCGACGGTTCTGAACGCTACGAACACGGCATCCGCAAGATCGCCTCGGGCAAGATCAAGCCAGACCTTATCTGCAATCAACGAGCGAAGCGTGGTTTTGGGAAAAACTGCTGCTTCACGAAGGCTTTTGAAATTGCCGCCTCCCGCAAGTTGAACGCCTTTGCGAGTGAACACCATCCATCAGTGGTTCCGTCGGCGGGCATGATAAGAAAATTGAAGATCAACCACTGCCAAGCTTCGCAGATCGCAATGGATATCTCGCCTTCCTTGTTTTGGGGATAAGTGCTAACCCTCGTAGCAGCGAATCCAGAACCCACGAAGGTAGTTGTCATATTCTAAGCTTGAACATGCCGTTTTGCATGTTGCGAGACGCCAGAACCAGCAACGTCGGTGCAAGCTCCTCCGGAGCTAACGCGAGAAGTGTGTCAATATCGGAGATTAGTTTCTGGATATGGTCAAGATGTTCTCGGCACGAGGCCAATCTTTTTCATACGAAGGCTATCAAAATCGCTTCCTGAAGCTTGCAGAAAAAAGTCGGCGGCAAAACCCCGCAATCAAATCGGTCAGTCTTTCGTGCGCCAGATCTTGCCGTTTTTGATCCTGGAGTTCCTCGGCAGCGTGACCTGGTCTCGTTCCCTGAATGGAGTTTCGCGCTGCGCGAGATCGCTTTGATGATCTCAATCACGTTGCGCAGACCGGTCAGCGCCATGCTTCTTGATCATCCTCCGCGGGATGAGTTACCAGGTCCATGAACGGGGAACCACACAAACCGCGACTTGCACGGAGAACGCTCAATCGCGCATCCAAGGCCGGGAACTCTCCTCACCCTGTCTTGGCATCGAGACAGGCCAGCGCGATCTCCACATCGTGGAGCCTCGATCTTTCGCCAACCTGCATTCCCTCGTCGTCTGCGCGCTGCAAAGCACGCGCATCGGTCTCCCACGACCTGAGAATGGCTCGCTTTTCCGCAGTTGTGAGATCCTTCGCGTGCACAACCTGCATCGGGTGTGCGAAGACGCTGGCGGGGTTGAGCTCTTCCTTCGGCACAGGGTTCGCTTGGGTTTCCTTTGTCGTCATTGCTCTCGCTCCTATTGCGGCATTCATGCTATCAGAGGGGCCATTGCTCTTGTGAAGTCGCGAGCTTCTGCCGCCGAAAAGGAAATAGCGGCCTTAAGCACGTGCGAACATTTTTATGGCGCCGCATGCCCTCGCCCGAATCATGGAACACGTGGACAGCGTTAGCCGCGCGCAA
>JBAVVQ010000395.1:0-7113 GCA_049697375.1 Rhodomicrobium sp. | reverse complement strand
GCAGAAACCCGAAAGCCAGAACGGCGCCGGCACAAACCACATGCACCATTATCTGGGCGACGGACATCCCCGCCGTTCCGGCAAAAAGGCCGAAAGCCCCGGCGAGCAGCAAAACAACCGTGTTAGGAATTTCGCGAGTGAGAATATCGACGGCGGCGGCCCATACCAGGAGCACAGGTAGGGCCGCCGCCGCCGTCGCGATCAGGGATGAATCCATAAGCGGAACCAGATCGTAAGCGGAAGCTTTAGCCCATCGCATGAAGATTGAACGCGCGCAGATAATCGCGCACGCGTTCAAACACGATCTTAACCTCTTCGTTCATCTGACCTGCCAGCGTAATGAGGGCCACACAGAAGCCGGCTGCGATCAGGCCGAGCTCTATAGCCGCGGCCCCTGACTCGTCTTGCAGAAACTTTCGAAGTTTCGGACGCATAACACTCCTCCAACGCAGACGCCCGGAAGCGGCGTCTGTCCGCACGTTAGAGCGCCAGCTATTAAGAGCGGTTTAATTCGAATTTGGCCGGAAATTGAATTGCATTTGATGGTTAGCGGCGTTTTAGGGATGATGCTTCGCGCTGCCTGAACCCTGCACGTAACAAGTTCTAATGAGATCGGCCAAAAGCAATATTTTCGCCTGAGCGAAGATTACGGCTTGGCTTGTCAGCCTTCGGTTTCTGCTCAGCGACTGTCATAAAGTTCTCTCAAACTTTTTCACAGGTCGTTACGCCGGCATCTTTGGCCGCTTTCTTGCAGCGCTTGTGTTGTTCATTGGCGTCTGTCCGGGTTCGGCATTTGGGTCTTAGCTAACCACCAGTCCTTGAATCAGGTCGTTCCATGCCACTTTTAGCTTGCCCGGTACAGTTCCCACCGAAAGCAACTCTATAAAGTTTTCGGTGAACTGGGCCCTACATTTTGATCCAATTGTGGTGAGAGTTGTTATGATCCAATCCTTAACCGGGACAAAATTGATATCATGTCCTTGCGCAAAATATTGTTTGGCCGCTGCGCGCGCCTCCTCCGTCGGAACAGCCGCACTAAAAAAGAAAAGGTAGTCATCAATAGCGTGCGGTGAGATTTTAGTATTAAATGTGGATATAACTCTACCCCGATCTATCGGTCTTTCAGTCACTTCAACGGCCAGAACCGTACTGCCTTCCCTCTTAATTGTTATATCGCCACCGGCTCCGCTGGCTTTGTCCGAAACGTTTATACCTTGCCATTCAACTTCCCAGGGAAGCTTGGCGAGCGCGAACATAGAATCGGCGCGCACGCTCAAGGCGCGATTTGCCTTTTGTACTGCCGGTGATCGCTAAGTGAAATTCTTCACGGGAAAAAGGCGTTAACGCGATCGCGCGAGCGAGCGATTCAGAATTATCGCGAAGAACCTGGAAAAAGTTAACAACGTCACCGTCTACATCATTATAGGTTTCAACGGCAGCAGGATCTCGATTTATCAAAACCGCAGCGGAACCCGCGAATGGCTCACAATACTGATGCTCATTAGGAAGTAAGGGAAGGAGCCAATCTAAGTGACTGAATTTGCCGCCATACCAGCCAAAAACGATCCGCTTGCCTCGTCTGCGCGGGATTGCCGGCAAATCCTTGACTTGATACCGCTCCAAATAGATAGGCGAAAGCGTCTTGGTCACTTTTGTCTGGCTCCCAATTGCCTAAACATACACATGATTTGCGCTATTGAACGAGCCAGCAAAGCCAATACTTACTCAATATTTTTATTATCAACCGATTTCTGATTGCAGCGCGCCTTGCGACGCGCGGACGTCACACCCTGGCGTAGACGTCCTCGAAGCGCACGATGTCATCCTCGCCGAGATAGGGGCCCGACTGAACCTCGATGAGCGTCAACGGAATAAGCCCCGGATTCTCCAGCCGGTGCACGGCGCCAAGAGGAACGTAGATCGACTGGTTTTCGGTGAGCAGCTTCACTTCATTATCGATGGTGATGCGAGCTGTGCCTTTCACCACAATCCAATGCTCGGCCCTGTGGTGGTGACGCTGGAGGGACAGGCTGCCGCCGGGCTCTACAATGATCTGCTTCACCTGATAGCGCTCGCTCAGATGAAGCGTTTCATAGCTTCCCCAGGGCCGATGAACGGTCAGGTGATGCTCGACCTCGTTCCGGCCCTTGGCGGCAAGCTGCTGCACAACCTCTTTAACGGCGCCGCTTTCTCCGCGTTTGGCGACAAGGGTTGCGTCTTTCGTCGACACCACGATGATGTCCTCGACGCCGGCGATGGCGACCATGCCGCTTTCGGCGCGGACATAGCACCGGCTGGCGTCGCGCAGCAGCACGTCGCCGCGGATGGCGTTATCCGCCGCATCTTTCTCGGCGGACTCGAACAAAGCATCCCACGTTCCGACATCGCTCCAGCCGGCATCCAGCTGGACAAGCGCCGCCTTGTCCGTCTTCTCCATCACGGCATAGTCGATGGAATCCGCGGGGCAGCGACGGAAGCCCTCGGCGAGGCGGATGAAGTCGAAATCGGTGGTCGCGTTCTTGACGGCGTCCACGCAACAGCGAACCATATCCGGTTCAAACTTCGAGAGTTCGTCGAGATAGGCTTTTGCGCCAAAAAGAAAGATGCCAGCATTCCAGAAATAACCGGGCTCCGCGCAAAAGCGTTTAGCCGATTCCTTGTCGGGCTTCTCGACGAAACGATCCACCTCGAAGACCTTATCGAAGCCTGCCCCTGCCCCCGTCTTCACATAGCCGAAACCGGTTTCCGGCTTGCTGGGCTTCACGCCAAAGGTAACGAACAGTCCGGCTTTCGCCGCCTCGTATCCGGCTTCGACGGCGTTGAGAAAAGCGCGCGAATCGTCGATGTGATGGTCGGAAGGCATGATGAGCAGAACCGCCTCCGGACCGGCCCTCTCAATCGCCAATTGCGCGGCGACGGCGGCGGCGGGCGCAGTGGAACGGCCCGCCGGCTCAAGCACGATGCCTTGATGGGCGAGCTTCGCGTTCTTGAAAGCGGCCGCCACGCCGAACCGGTTCTCCTCATTCGTAATAATGAAAGGCGGCGCAAAGGGCTTTGTAGAAGGCGCCCGGCGCGCGGCGTCAACAAGGAGCGGCTCGGCGCTAACGAGCGCATGAAACTGCTTCGGATGTTTTGCCCGCGACAACGGCCAAAGTCTTGATCCCGATCCCCCGGCGAGAATGACTGGAATAAGCATGGAGCACCTCAATGCGGCGATAAGGTTCGACGAGTGGGGACAAAACAAAAGAAAAGCAAGCCCGTTGATCGGCGAGTGAACCGCTAGCGCAGTGGAAAACGCTTGGCAACCCTGATCTTCGGTTGAAAACTATGCTCAAAAATATCGCGCGCGCTATTCAGCCGGCGCCGGCGCTGTTGTTTGAGTGACCGGATTGGCCCCGTGAGCCGTCTCGTCTCGTGGTCCGATGAAGCGGCCGAGCATCCAGAGGAAGACGCGCCCGATATCATCCATCACCATGAAGAAGGCCGGAACGAACAGCAGCGAAAGCAGCGTCGACACCAAGAGGCCGCCAATCACGGCGATCGCCATAGGCGAGCGGAACTCCCCGCCCGCCCCCAGCGCAAGCGCGCTCGGAAACATGCCGCCAACCATGGCGATGGTTGTCATGATGATGGGGCGCGCGCGCTTGCGCCCGGCTTCCACGATCGCCGTCCGCCGCGGCACACCGCTCCTCAACTCGTTCAGCGCGAAATCCACGAGCATGATGGCGTTTTTGGTCACGATGCCCATGAGCATCAGGAAGCCGATGAAGACCGGAAGGCTGATGGGCCGGTCTGTGAGGAGAAGCGCGAAAATAGCGCCCCCGATCGAGAGCGGCAGCGAAAGCAGGATGGTGATCGGTTGCAGGAAGCTTCCGAACAGGATCACGAGCACGCTATAGACCATCATGACGCCGGCGCCCATCGCGTATCCGAAGCCTTGGAAGGTTTCGCTCATCACCTCGACATCGCCGGACTCGCGAAGGACGACGCCGGGAGGCAAGTTCTTGGCTGCGGGAAGCTCGTACACCGCGCTCAGCGCCTGGCCGAGCGCATCCGTTCCGACGAGGTCCGCCCCGATGGTGACGCGCCGAAGCCGGTCATAGCGTGCAATGGACGACGGGCCTTTGCCCATTTTAACGTCCGCAACCGTGATAAGGGGAACCGCCTCGCCGCGGCCGGTCTTGACCTTCAGGTTCTGCAGGGTCTGCAGGCTGGAGCGAGCCTGCTCGTCAAGCTGAACGCGGATCGGCACCTGCCGGTCGGGCGCATTGAACTTGGCGAGGTTGGCGTCGACATCGCCAAGCGTCGCAATGCGGATGACATCCGACAAGCTTTCGGTCGAGACGCCAAGTTCGGCGGCGATGACGGGACGCGGCGTGATCTGGATCTCGGGCCTGTCGAGGGCCGCGCCGTCCACGACGTTGGCGAGATAAGGCACCGTGCGGCTCTCGCTCGTGAGCTGGGCCGCGGTTTCGATCACCTTCTCATTGTCGGTCCCAGTCACCTCAATGGTGAACGTGCGCTGCCCGTTTTCCTGGACGACCCAAGAGCGAACATCGGGAATGTCCTTCAAATCCGCGCTTATAATTTGCTCAAGCTGGCGTTGCGTGAGGTCGCGTTCTTCGCGGGGCGTATAATGAACAGTCAGCGTCGCCTTGCGCACCTCCCCAGCGCCTCCGGTTTCCCCCAGGATGCGGCCTCCGTCGATAAAGACAGAAAGAACTTCCGGCCTGCGGCGGATGACATTTTCCGCCTTCTCAGCGATCAGCTCCGTGTCGCCAAGCTGTGCGCCTGGCGGCAACTCAAGCGCGAAAATCGAGCGTTCGGCGTCCTCGGCGGGCAGGAAACCCGAGGGAAGCAGAAACACGCTGCCGATGGAGAGAGCAAAAACGACGAAGCCCAGGACGAGCGTGGCGTAATAGCGCCGGACCGTCCAGCCTATCAGGCGTGTGTATGTGCGCATAATGAGGCCGTCGCGGTCCGTCTTGTTGTGCGGACGCAGGAAGTACGCCGCCATCATGGGTGTGATGAGCCGCGCGACAAGAAGCGAAATGAGAACGGCTGCGGCGACGGTCAGGCCGAATTGCCGAAAATATTGCCCGGCGATGCCGCCCATGAAGCTCACCGGCGCGAACACCGCGACGATGGTGAACGTGATTGCGATCACCGCAAGGCCGATCTCATCGGCGGCTTCGAGCGCCGCGCGATAGGCGGATTTCCCCATGCGCATGTGACGCACGATGTTCTCGATCTCGACGATGGCGTCGTCGATGAGAATGCCGGTCACGAGCGTGATCGCCAGCAGCGACACCATGTTGAGCGAGAAGCCGAACGCCTGCATGGCCCAGAAAGTCGGGAAAACCGAAAGCGGCAACGCAATCGCCGCAATGATCGTCGCTCTCAGATCCCCTAGAAAGAGCAGAACCACAAGAATGGCCAGGATCGCTCCTTCCAGAAGCGTATCCATCGCGGAATGATAATTCCCGATGGTGAAATCGACCGATGAGTCGATCTTCTGAAAGCTCACGCTCGGGTGTGCGGCGCCAAGCTTTTCCAAAGCGTCGGAGACGCGCTGAGCCACGCTCAGATCGCTCTCGCCCTTTGCCCTGACAAGAGTGAAGGCGACGACGTCCCTGCCGTCAAGCTTGGCGAACGTGCGTCTTTCCTCGACCGAGTCGCTCACGTGACCCAACTGGTCGAGACGAACCTTGCGTCCGCCTGGGATCGTGATCGAGGTCGAGGCCAGCCGCTCGACCGTGCTCGCGCTTGCGAGCGCGCGAATGGACTGCTCCGCGCCCCCGACTTCGCCACGGCCGCCTGCGAGGTCGGTATTCGTGGCGAGAAGTTGATGGTTGACTTCCCCTGCGGTGACGCCGAGCGCGAGGAGCCGCTCGGGATTGAGAGAAACGCGAATCTCGCGCTTCACCCCGCCGACTCGCGAAACCTGGGCGACCCCGCGCACACCCTGAAGCTTGCGAGCCACCGTGTCGTCGATGAACCAGGACAGCTCCTCCAGCGTCATCGACGGCGCGGACGCGGCATACGTCACGATCGGCAGGCCCTCGACATCGAGGCGCTGGATGATCGGCTCGTTGATCGTCCGCGGCAGTTCCTGGCGAACTTTCGAGACAGCGTCCTTGACGTCGTTTACCGCGCGATCGGTATTCGTGCCGAGTTGGAACTCGATCATGGTCTTGGAAGACCCGTCCGTGATCGTGGACTTGATGTGCTTGACGTTCGTGACGCCGGCCACCGAATCCTCGACGCGCTTGGTCACCTGCGTTTCAAGCTCTACGGGAGCGGCGCCGGATTGCGTGATGTCGATGGTGACGATCGGAATGTCGATGTTCGGAAAGCGCGTGATCGCCATGTTCCGAAAGCTCAGGAGACCCAGCGTCATCAACACCAGGAAAAGCACAAGCGAGGGGATCGGCCAGCGGATCGACCGCGCGGAAATGTTCATTTGCTCACTCCGAGGGGCGCGGAGCGGTCCGCGGTTTGCTTTTCGGCAAATTGCGGGGAGATCGTGTCGCCGTTCCGAAGAAGCGAACCGGCTCGCATGACGACAATTTCGCCTTCCTTGAGCCCCTCCTTGATCTCAACGCTGTCGCCGGCGAAGAGGCCCGGCTTGACGGTGCGCTCCCTCACCTTATCCCCTATGACGGCAAGCACGGTTGCGCTGTCATTCTGGTAAAGGACGGCGGTCGACGGCACGCCAACCGCGTCGCGCTGCCCGGCGTCGATCATAGCCTTCGCGAACATTCCGATGCGCAGATCCGCGGCGTCGCCGAGAAAAATTCGGACGCGGCCAAGCCGGCTCGACGTGTTGACCTCCTGCGAGACGAGCCTGATGGTTCCCGTGCGCTCGCCGGCGCCCTCGACTTCAAAGCGGGCTCTCTGTCCTGCCTTGAGCTTGGTCATGTAGAATTCGGGGACCTCGGCGTCGAGTTCGATTTCCCCATCCTTAATAATGCGAAACAGAGGCTCGGCGGAAGACGAGGATACGGAGCCCATGCGCGCGGTGCGGCGGCTGATAACGCCGGCCGCCGGAGCGCGGATGTCCGTCCGGCCAAGCTTGATCTCAAGCTCCTGGCGCTGCGCGCGCATCAGGGC
>JBAVVQ010000394.1:0-9815 GCA_049697375.1 Rhodomicrobium sp. | reverse complement strand
GTCCATGGCCCTCGAAGCAAGGCCGGCGGTTGCCTGAAACCATCCATTGCTTGCCGTCAAGTCTGTAGGCCACTTGTCTCGTAGCGCCACTGGCATAAAGTGGACGGGCTCCTAGTGTGGCTTATGTCTCGCAATTGCCTATGAGAGCTTGCCGCGAAGGTGGTAGGCAATTGCGAGACGCCACACTAGCCGGTCTTGCGCCGTGTTTGTCGCAATGGCGACAGTCCGTGTTATTTCCCGGACATATGATCAAAGGCAGATTCGGCGGGCTTCGCAGCAGCGCGTAGCGGTAAATGGCCAGGCTGGCAAGGCCAGTTTGTGGACGCGGGTGGAGCCCCAGCCTATCCCGCGGCTCACCTCTTCTTGAGGGGCATGGATGAGAGCTGCACCATCTGGTTCGCGCCGCGCCGGAGCAGAATATTCACTTTCTTGCGGACGCTCTCGACGGTTAGCGGTTTTGTCAGCACGCTGTGCGCGCCAGATTTCAGATAGGTTAGCGCATGCGCGTCCTGTCCGGCCTCCGCAATCAGCATGATCCGCGCGCCCGGCATTTTCGCTCCGATTTCCTCGAGCAGGCCGGCCCCGCGCGCGTCGACGATTTCCAGGCCGAGAAGCAGCAGATTGGGCTTCCATTCGGCCGCCTTGGCATAGGCCGCGCCAAGGTCCGGCAGATCGTGCGCTTCATACTCGTCGTGGAGCATGAATTGCAGCGCCGCTCGCGTGATCTCGTCGTCCGACACGATAAAGATGGGCTTGCTTTCCACCGCGCGCGAAGTTTCGACGCCTATTTGCATGATTGTCATTCCAGCAATTGCTCCAGTGTGACGCTGCAAATTTTGGGCCGTGGGCGGGCTGTCGGCTTTCATACAAGCTCAGTTTGTGTGTCAGATTCGAAACACCGGACGCTGCGCCGGGATCTAAAAAAATCGTATTATCCCATGTGTTTTCAACGTATTAACGAGTTGGCACGCGCCTTGCTCAAAGGGTGGCGCGGGCAAATGATTGCTACATGCTCCGCTCTTCGAGGATGAGCAAAAGCCCCCGCCTTTGGATGTCAGCGTGCGCGCCGATGGGGCCGTCCGATGACGGGCGAACCGAATACGCGCTGTCTGGCGGCCGGGGCGCGGAAGTCACTCAATTTAAGGAGACCTGCATGTCACTGCGGCAAATCGCATTCTACGGAAAGGGTGGGATCGGCAAATCGACCACTTCCCAAAACACGCTGGCCGCGCTCGCCGAGATGGGGCAAAAAATCCTCATCGTCGGTTGCGATCCGAAAGCTGACTCGACCCGCCTCATCCTGCACGCCAAGGCCCAGGACACCATCCTGAGCCTCGCCGCCGAGCAAGGCAGCGTCGAGGACCTCGAGCTCGAGGACGTGATGAAGATCGGCTACAGGGACATCAAATGCGTCGAGTCCGGCGGCCCTGAGCCGGGAGTGGGCTGCGCTGGTCGCGGCGTTATCACCTCGATCAACTTCCTCGAGGAGAACGGCGCGTACGAAGGCATCGACTATGTCTCCTACGACGTGCTCGGCGACGTGGTGTGCGGCGGTTTCGCCATGCCCATCCGCGAGAATAAGGCGCAGGAAATCTACATCGTGATGTCCGGCGAGATGATGGCCATGTATGCGGCCAACAACATCTCCAAGGGCATCTTGAAGTACGCCAACTCCGGCGGCGTGCGCTTGGGCGGCCTGGTTTGCAATGAGCGCCAGACCGACAAGGAGCTTGAACTGGCCGAGGCCCTTGCCAAGAAGCTCGGCAGCAAGCTTATCTACTTCGTACCGCGCGACAACGTCGTCCAGCATGCCGAGCTGCGCCGCATGACGGTGCTCGAATACGCACCGGATTCCAAGCAGGCCGAGCACTATCGCAACCTCGCGAAGAAGATCCATGCCAATGCGGGCAACGGCACGATCCCGACTCCGATCACCATGGACGAACTCGAAGACATGCTGATGGAGCACGGCATCTTGAAGGCAATCGACGAGTCGCAAGTCGGCAAGACCGCGGCCGAGCTGGCTGCGGCCTAAGACAATCATTCCCGCCGGGCCTGCTCTCAAGGCTCCGGCGGAGAAACGGCAATTCAGGTTGGAAAGGCTAACTCCATGAGCCTGGCACTCGCGGAAAACGTTGAAGACATCAAGGCAAGAAACAAAGAACTTATTGAAGAAGTTCTGAAGGTCTATCCGGACAAGACCGCCAAGCGCCGGGCAAAACATCTTGGCGCCTACCAGGAAGGCAAACCCGACTGCGGCGTCAAGTCCAACATCAAGTCGATCCCCGGCGTGATGACCATTCGCGGCTGCGCTTATGCAGGCTCGAAGGGCGTTGTTTGGGGACCAATCAAGGACATGGTCCATATCAGCCACGGCCCGGTGGGCTGCGGCCAATATTCCTGGGCCTCGCGCCGCAACTATTACATCGGAACAACGGGCGTCGATACCTTCGTGACGATGCAATTCACGTCGGACTTCCAGGAAAAGGATATCGTCTTTGGCGGCGACAAGAAGCTCGCCAAGATCATGGACGAAATCCAGGAGCTGTTCCCGCTCAACAAAGGCATCACGGTTCAGTCGGAGTGCCCGATCGGCCTCATCGGCGATGACATCGAAGCAGTTTCGAAGAACAAGTCGAAGGAATATGGCGGGAAGACAATCGTCCCCGTCCGTTGCGAAGGCTTCCGCGGCGTCTCCCAATCGCTGGGCCACCATATCGCCAACGACTCTATCCGCGATTGGGTTTTTGAAAAGAAAGATGGCAAGCCGCTGGAGTTCCAGGCGACGCCTTACGATGTCACCATCATCGGCGACTACAATATCGGCGGCGACGCGTGGTCTTCGCGCATCCTGCTCGAAGAGATGGGCCTGCGCGTGATCGCACAATGGTCGGGCGACGGCAGCATCGCCGAGATTGAAAACACGCCGAAGGCGAAACTCAATCTCATCCATTGCTACCGCTCGATGAATTACATCTCGCGGCACATGGAAGAGAAGTACGGTATTCCGTGGGTGGAATACAACTTCTTTGGCCCAACCAAGATCGAAGAGTCGCTCCGCAAGATCGCATCGCATTTCGACGACAAGATCAAGGAAGGCGCCGAGCGCGTTATCGCAAAATACCGTCCGCTGATGGATGCGGTCCTCGCGAAGTACCGCGCGCGCCTGCAGGGTAAGACGGTCATGCTGTTCGTCGGCGGCCTCCGCCCGCGTCACGTGATCGGCGCCTATGAGGACCTCGGCATGGAGGTTGTCGGCACGGGCTACGAATTCGGCCATAACGACGATTATCAGCGCACCACCCATTATGTGAAGGACGGCACGCTGATTTATGACGACGTGACGGGGTACGAGTTCGAGAAGTTCGTCGAGAAGGTCCAGCCCGACCTGGTCGGCTCCGGCATCAAGGAGAAGTACGTCTTCCAGAAAATGGGCGTGCCTTTCCGTCAGATGCACTCCTGGGACTATTCCGGCCCCTATCACGGCTATGACGGCTTCGCGATCTTCGCGCGCGACATGGACATGGCGATCAACTCGCCTGTCTGGAAACTCGCAAAGGCGCCCTTCTAACTCAAATTGCGGCGCGCTCTCCCCTTTTGGAGGGAGCGCGAGCGCCCGGAACGAATCGAGGACTTTACATGGGTCAAAATGAACAGGAAGTCTTGGACCATTTCAATCTATTCCGCGGGCCGGAATACACCGAAATGTTCAAGAACAAGAAGGAGACGTTCGAAGGCCACGTCGGTGATGCGGAAGTCGAGCGCGTCCGCGAGTGGCTGAAAACTCCCGAGTATCAAGAGAAGAACTTCGCCCGCCAAGCTCTGGTCATCAACCCTGCCAAGGCCTGCCAGCCGCTCGGCGCCGTTTTTGCCGCCGCTGGATTCGAGGGGACGCTGCCCTTCGTCCACGGCAGCCAAGGTTGCGTGGCGTACTATCGCAGCCATTTCTCGCGTCACTTCAAGGAGCCGACCTCGTGCGTCTCCTCTTCGATGACCGAAGACGCGGCCGTATTCGGCGGCCTCAACAACATGGTCGACGGGCTTGCCAACGCCTACAACATGTACAAGCCCAAGATGATCGCGGTCTCGACCACCTGCATGGCGGAAGTGATCGGCGACGACTTGAACGCCTTCATCAAGACCGCGAAGGAAAAGGGTTCGGTTCCGGCCGATTTCGATGTGACATTCGCTCACACTCCGGCCTTTGTCGGCAGCCACATCACCGGCTACGACAATGTCATGAAGGGCGTTCTCGAGCACTTCTGGGGCGGCAAGGCCGGCACGGCGCCGAAGCTCGAACGGCAGCCCAACGGGAAGATCAACTTCATCGGCGGCTTCGACGGCTACACGGTCGGAAACCTGCGAGAAATCAAGCGCATTTTCGATCTGATGGGCGTCGAATACACCATCATCGGCGACAACAGCGATGTGTGGGATACGCCAACCGATGGCGAGTTTCGCATGTACGATGGCGGCACCAAGCTGGAGGACGTGGCGAATGCGGTCCACGCCAAGGCCACCGTTTCGATGCAGGAATTCTGCACCGAAAAGACCTTGGGCTATATCCAGGGCCGGGGCCACGAGACAGTTGCCTTCAACCATCCGGTCGGCACTGCCGCAACCGACAAGTTCCTGATGGAAGTCTCCCGCCTCACGGGGAAACCTATCCCGGAAGCGCTGAAGAAGGAACGCGGCCGGCTGGTCGATGCGATTGCGGACTCGAACGCGCATATCCATGGCAAGAAATTTGCGATCTACGGCGATCCCGACCTCTGCTACGGCCTCACGGCCTTCCTGATGGAGCTTGGCGCGGAGCCGGTGCATATCCTTGCGACGAACGGCTTTAAGGCTTGGGAAGCCAAGATGAACAAGCTTCTCGCCAGCTCGCCCTTCGGCACGAGCGGCAAGGTCTATCCGGCGAAGGACCTCTGGCATATGCGCTCGCTGCTCTTCACCGAGCCGGTCGACTTCCTGATTGGGAATACCTACGGCAAGTTCCTCGAGCGCGATACCGGTACGCCGCTGATCCGCATCGGCTTCCCGATGTTCGACCGGCATCACCATCATCGCCGCCCGCTCTGGGGCTATCAGGGCTCGATGAACGCGCTCATCACGATCCTCGACAAGATCTTCGACGAGATGGACCGGAACAGCAACGTCGCGTCGAAGTCCGACTACAGCTACGACATCATCCGGTAAGTCCCAGACGCTGAATGGCTGGATCAAGCCCGGCCATGACAAGGAACACCGCGGCCCAGGAGACGTGAATGAATTCGCTCTCGAATAAAATCCAGGACGTCTTCAACGAGCCTGGCTGCGGCAAGAATCAAGGCAAGTCCGAAAAAGAGCGCAAGAAGGGCTGCACCAAGCAGCTGCAGCCCGGCGGGGCGGCGGGCGGCTGCGCCTTCGATGGCGCAAAGATCGCGCTCCAGCCCATCACCGACGTCGCGCATCTCGTGCATGGGCCCACCGCCTGCGAAGGCAATTCCTGGGACAATCGCAGCGCCAAATCCTCGGGCCCGAAGCTCTACCGGACCGGCTTCACCACCGACATGAACGAAAACGACATCGTGTTCGGCGGAGAGAAGCGGCTCTACAAATCCATCAAGGAAATCATCGACAAATACGATCCGCCGGCGGTGTTCGTCTATCAAACCTGCGTGCCCGCCATGATTGGCGACGACATCGACGCCGTATGCAAGAAGGCGGCCGAAAAATTCGGCAAGCCCTGCATTCCAATCAATGCGCCTGGCTTTGTGGGGCCGAAGAACCTTGGCAACAAGCTCGCGGGCGAGGCGATCCTCGATCACGTCATCGGCACGGAGGAGCCGGAATACACCACGCCCTACGACATTAACATTATCGGCGAATACAATCTTTCCGGCGAATTGTGGCAAGTGAAGCCCCTCCTCGACGAGCTGGGCATCCGCATCCTCGCCTGCATCTCCGGCGACGCAAAATATCACGAGGTCGCGCGATCGCACCGCGCGCGCGCCGCGATGATGGTTTGCTCGAAGGCCATGATCAACGTCGCGCGCAAAATGGAAGAGCGCTACGGCATTCCCTATTTCGAGGGCTCGTTCTACGGCATTGGCGACATGAGCGACTCCTTGCGCGAGATCGCAAGGCTGCTTGTGCGGCGCGGCGCGCCTGGCGATCTGACCGCGCGCACGGAAGCCGTGATCGAACGCGAGGAAAAGCGCGCCTGGGAGCGGATCGCGGCCTATCGCGAGCGGCTCCGGGGGAAGAAAGTTCTCCTCATCACCGGTGGCGTGAAGTCCTGGTCGGTCGTGGCCGCGCTGCAAGAAGGCGGCATGGAGATTGTCGGCACCAGCGTCAAGAAATCGACCAAAGAGGACAAAGAAAAGATCAAGGAGATCATGGGCCAGGACGCGCACATGATCGAAGATATGGCCCCGCGCGAGATGTATAAGCTTCTGAAGGAAGCGCGCGCCGACATCATGCTGTCGGGCGGCCGCTCGCAATTCGTGGCCCTTAAAGCCAAGATGCCCTGGCTCGATATCAACCAGGAGCGCCATTACGCCTATGCCGGCTATGAAGGCATGATCGATCTCGTGCGCGAAATCGACAAGGCGCTGTCGAACCCAGTTTGGCGGCAGGTACGCACGCCAGCGCCTTGGGATGAGGCTAGCTGGGAAGAGCAGGCCGACAAGGAAAATGCGGAAGAAGCCGCAGCTCTTGCGGCAAATCCGGAGGCGGCGCGCGAGGCAGACCGCCGAAAACTGATCTGCGAATGCAACAGAGTCCATGCAGGCGCCATCGAGGATGCGATCCGCGCGGACGGCCTGAGAACAGTAGAGGAGGTGACGGCGCGAACCCTCGCGTCAGGCGGCTGTGGCTGTTGTGCCCCGAGCGTTGCCGCGATCCTCGGACGGATGAACGCGCCGCTTCCCGCAAATGAGGCCGGCGCTCCCCTCCCTTCCGTTCAGGCGGCGTGAGGGCGGCATGGCGAAGGTCGAAATTTCCAAAAAGGCCTGCACGGTCAATCCGCTCAAAATGAGCCAGCCCATCGGCGGCGCTCTCGCTTTCATGGGCGTCAATGGCTGCATGCCGCTTCTGCACGGAAGCCAGGGCTGCACCTCTCTCGGGCTTGTGCTGTTCGTGCGCCATTTCCGCGAAGCGATCCCGATGCAGACCACGGCGATGAGCGAAGTGGCCACCGTGCTTGGCGGCTATGAGAACGTCGAGCAGGCGGTCATTACAATCGCGAACCGCGCCAAGCCTGCGATGATTGGCATATGCTCCACGGGCGTGACCGAGATCAAGGGCGATGATGTGGACGGGTTTATCACGCTGATCCGCCAGAACCGGCCCGAGTTGAACCACCTGCCGCTCGTTTACTGCTCGACGCCCGATTTCAAAGGCGCGTTTCAGGATGGCTGGGCGGCCACGGTGACGCGCATGGTGGAAGTTCTGGTTGAAACGCCCGCTGCTAACGCCACACGCGAAGCGAACCGCATCAACATCCTTCCGGGTTGTCATCTCACTCCCGGCGATTTGGAAGAGCTGCGCGACATCGTGGAAGCCTTCGGCCTGGCGCCGTCATTCCTGCCCGATCTCTCCAGTTCGCTCGATGGGCATATCCCGGAGACTTTCACGCCCACCACCATCGGCGGAATTTCGGTCGAAGAGGTCGCGCGCTTGGGACGCGCAGCCTGGACCATCGCCATCGGCGAGCAGATGCGCCCCGCGGCTGTTGCGCTGGAGAAAAAGACCGGGGCGCCGTTCAAGCTGTTCGACCGGCTTACGGGCCTCGCGCCCAACGACGCTTTCATCGCGTTTCTAGCGAAAATCAGCGGAAAGTCTGTGCCGAATAAATACCGACGGCAGCGCAGCCAGCTCCTGGACGCCATGCTCGATGGGCACTTCTCGTTCGGCGGCAAAAAGATCGCCGTGGGCGCTGAGCCGGACCAGCTCTTTGGCATTTCGAGCTGGCTTGCCGAGATGGGATGCCGCATCGCCGCCGCCGTCACCACAACGGAATCGCCAATCCTGGAAAAGGCGCCGGCGGAAACCGTCCTGATCGGTGATTTGGAGGATCTGGAGCACGCCGCAGGCGGCTGCGATCTGATCGTCACCCACGCCCACGGCCGTCAGATGTCGGAACGCCTCGGCATCCCGCTGTTCCGCTATGGCCTGCCCATCTTTGACCGGCTCGGCTCCGCGCATCGCGTCTCTGTTGGCTACCGGGGCACGCGCGACCTGATCTTCGAAATCGGCAACATCTTCATGGCGCAGGTGCACGAACCAACACCCGATAGCTGGCGGCTCGAAGGCGGTGAAGGCCATGCTCAAGCGTCACTTACGGCTCATTAGCCGCCCAGGGAAAGGAACAAACGGTGAGAAAAGTGCGGAAGAAGGGGCCGGCAGCATGAAAGTCGCCTTCGCAACCCAGGACCTAAAGCGCGTGGATGCGCATTTCGGCTGGGCCAAAAATATCGCGGTTTACGAGATCGCGCCGGAGGGGCACCGCTTGGTGGAGGTCTTCCAATTCGAAGGCGATCTCCAAGAGGATGGCAACGAGGACAAGCTCGCTCCGAAGATCAAAGCAATCAAGGACGTGGCGATCCTGTATGTCGCGTCCATTGGAGGCTCTGGCGCTGCACGCGTGGTGGCGACCGGCATACATCCCATCAAAGCCAGCCAGCCCGAGGAGATCTCCGTGCTCCTCGACAAGCTGGTTGCAGTCTTGCAAGGCACGCCGCCGCCATGGCTACGCAAGGCGATGATGAAAGGCAAAGCCCGGGATCTCGATTTGGCGGACGAGGCGATCAATGGCTGAGGCAGAAATAATCGAAAAAGAGGCATTGGCGGACTCGATCTTTCTCAAAGAGCTGATCAAGCAATGGCGCGCACAGGACGCGCATGGCGCCTGGGACAAGAAAAGCGATCTCGAACTCATCGGGCCCTACATCATCACAAAGGAACAGCGCCGCGAGATTCCGATCATGGGCGATCCCGACCCGGAGACGCTGTGGCGGCTTGAGCTGTTCTATAATGCGGTTGGGCTTTCCGTCGAACGCGCAACCGGCATCATGGTCTCGCCCATGATGAGGATGCATCACGAAGGCTTCGGGCGCCTGGTGCTGACGGCCGGACGGCTGGTCGTGATCAACAAGCACCTGCGCGATGTGCACCGCTTCGGTTTCGATAGCCTCGAAAAGCTTGTCGCCGAAGGCGAGAAGCTCGTCGCGGGAGCCATCGGCATGATCGAGAAATTCCCTGAGGTGGCGAAATATTAATAGGCACAGGCATGAGCGACGTTGAGACCTTAAAGGGCGAAATCAAGAAACTGTCGGCTAGGGCGATGCAGGCCAAAATGGATTTGCACGACCTTTCCGAGGAACTGCCGGTGAACTGGCAGACCATCTTATCGGTGGCGCAGCGCACGCATGACGCATTCGCCACGCTCGAAAAGAAGCGCGCCGAACTCAAGCAACTCGAAACCGCATGAAACGCACAGCAGGAGTAGAGCGATGGCGAACTTCACGCGCGACGGCCGCGAATGGGTCCCGGAATTTCTGATCGATATCGATGCCAAGATCTGTATCGGCTGCGGCCGCTGCTTCAAGGTGTGCGGCCGTGGCGTCATGACCTTGAAAGGCCTGACCGACGAAGGCGAGCTAATCGACGTCGATCCGGACGGCGATGACGATGACGAATTCGAGCGCAAGATTATGACCTTGGCCGATGCGGGCGCCTGCATCGGCTGCGGCGCCTGCAACAAGGTCTGCCCGAAGGACTGTCAAACATTCTCCGCCACGCCGCCAGCATTGGATTTGGCTGCTTAGCGC
>JBAVVQ010000393.1:0-2035 GCA_049697375.1 Rhodomicrobium sp. | reverse complement strand
TGCGCTCAGCCGCACAACGTATTTCTTAACGGCGATCTTGTTTCCGGCCACGAATCACCCCCATCGCTGCTTTGAGGCGACAGAGATTCAGAACTAGCCATCAAAATCAATGACGGAGGCCACTAGTACCCTTTTCCAAAGCTATTCGGTGCGAGCCGGAACGGAAAGCCCCAGGTTCCCTTTAGCAGAAAGGCGGCCTCCGAACACTCCCGCATTTCCCCTCGTGCGAGGGGACCACGACTTTCACATCGGAGTAGTCGCCGATTTTCGTTCAGCGAATCGAAGTCCATAGGCATAAATCGTTGAGACACGCGAGGCGGTCATCGGCTGATTCTGGGAGGTTGCTGCAGTCGGGTCGGTTCTGGACGTGGAGATATACGGCAATAGGAACGCTGGAGGTTGCGTCGGTGTAGGTGTAGGCCGGGACCTTGCTGACGTATGAGCCGTCGGCTTCTTGCGCGTAGTCGCCGATCTTCAAATCGCCGCTGGGGGGTGTCGTACGCGTCCATGCCGCCGGTGGAGACCCACGCGTCGCCTTCCGCAAGAAGCTCTATGCGAACATCTCCGCCCAAGACGCCCGGCAATTCATCTCTGCCGCCGTCGAAGGGTCAGAAGGCAAACCGCCCGGAGAAGGCCAAAAAGGCGCGTAAAGGCCAGCCCGGTGTAGCGCGTAAATTGGCCGAGAAGCCGGACCATGTGCGGGAAGTATTTGCGGATGCTTGCTCTGGATGCGGAAAAGCCGCCTCGCCTAGCGATTAGCCGGAGGTGTATGGCTGCGATCACATCGATCTGCTGGAGATGAAGCCGGTGGTGACGCGCATCAACATTCACAGCGGCAGTTGTGTGCAGTGCGGCAAGCGGATTTCAGGCACCCGCCCGCCGGTATGCTGCCGGACAGCCCATTCGGCTCCGGTATCGCCGCGCTGGCGATCTATCTGCATACCCGGCACATGGTCAGCTACAACCACCTGGTGGAAATGTTCAAGGGGCTGATCGGGCTTGAGATTAGCGAAGGGCTATGGCCAACATATTCAGTTCTGCCTCCGCGCCGTTCGCCGCGGAGGCAGAACGCATCGATGCCGAGGTGCGCGCGGCGCCCGTGATTGCTTCCGATGAAACATCGGCGCACGTTGAAGGGCAAACTTGCTGGCAATGGGTGTTCGGCTCGGCCACGGCGGTGGCGCACCGCATCGCGGTCAGCCGCGGCAAGGCGGTTGTGAACGGGTTTCTCGAAGGCGCGAAGCCAGAAGTCTGGGTCAGCGACAGCCCGGGCGCGCAGACGAACCATGCCCAAGGCGCATCGCGTCTGCCTTGCCCACCTCTTGCGGGATACCCGTTACGCCATCGAGGCCGGAGACAAACGGTTCGCGCCAGGCATATTAGTTAGTGCAAAACCGTGTCATTGTGGATCGTGCGGCCTGCGCGACGCCTTTCAATCGCCGAAACTCACGCCTACCGCGCGCGCGGAGAGCACTAGCTCGTGGTCACACGGCACCGTGCGCAAACTGGCGATGGCGTCCTTGATGGGAACCGGCACAACGCGATCGTTGCGCAGCGCCACCATGACACCCGTTTCTCCCTTGCACGCACAATGGGCGGCGGCCGTCCCGAAATTGGTCGCGAGCAGGCGGTCGAAAGCGGTCGGCGACCCACCGCGCTGCAGGTGCCCCAGAACCGTCACCCGGGTTTCGATCCCTGCGCCTTCCTCGATGGCCCGCGCTACCGCGTCGCCGATGCCGCCAAGTTGTCGTGCGTCGGTACGCTTCACGTCCATCGACTTGATCACCTGTTGACCGTCGGGCAGGAGCGCTCCTTCGGCAACACAGATGATGGAAAAGCGCTTGCCGTGCGTGTTGCGCTGGTTGACCACCTTGAACACGGCCTCCCAGGTGAACGGAATTTCGGGCAGCAGGATCACGTCCGCGCCGCCGGCCATCCCTCCAGCTAGGGCGATCCAGCCTGCATGACGGCCCATAACCTCGATCACCATCGCCCGATGATGCGATGAAGCCGTGGTGTGCAGCCGGTCGATCGC
>JBAVVQ010000392.1:0-2830 GCA_049697375.1 Rhodomicrobium sp. | reverse complement strand
TCAACGGGATAAGCCGCCTCGGGGGACCAGGCGATATTCCAATATGTAAGGTCTCCATTGGCGAGTATTTTGCCATCAGGCGCGATGCGGCGCCAAAACTCGTTGGTCCCAAAGGTAATTCGGAGTGGCAATGACGTAGATAATCCGACTGATGTCACTAGGCTTCGCAGCTTAGACGGCGGCCGAACACCGGCATCTGCCAGTCGGCAACCGAGACATTTGGCGAAATAGCGAAGAAGATTCATAACTTCGCGGGTAAAACTCGGGCGACCGTATATCTTTCGAAAATCGAGTTTGCCGCAGCGATATAGTGTATCCGCTTCGTGAAACACCCAATCAGAGAAAGTTTCATAGGCCCGATCGAAAGCCTGGGTACGCGCATTATTGCAGAGCTTGCACAACGTCTTTTCATACAAGTTAAGCCGATCATTTGGACCCCGGCTGCGCTGAGGATTGCCGTCGCCGCGAAGAATGAAAGGCCTATCGCAGCTTGGCCAACTTCGTCCGTATCGCCTGACAAGATCTGAGCGCTTAAATCTATGCTCACTACTGTCCGCAGGGCTGCCGCATATCCAGCAGATGCCAGGCTCCGCACTCGGCAGATTTCCATTCATGCCTACAGTAAAATCTCCCGCTCTTTGATTTCCGCTTATCACCACTTTTTACCACGCCTCAAACGCGGGGAAATGTACGAGTTCGGCCTGAACCTCCACAAGAGGCTCGTTTGTTGGAGCGTTGGCATGGAGGTCAGCACACCTCGCCGCACGTCCCCGACGGTGCTCCCGGCGGATGACCCGCCGATGGAGGCGGGTCGATGGTCAGGGCGTACGAACTTCGACGCCGCAGACGTCCTTGGCGGCCTTCGCGAACCGGCGGTCGAAGCTCGCGAACCCATCGCAGCCTTGCGTCTTCGCCAAATGCAGCGCATCGGCGAAATCCAGGCCCTTGAGCGTCCAATCGAGCGCGGCGGCGGCCGCCGGGGCATCCTCCAGGGTTACACGGGGCAACCCGGCGAACGCCGTCAGCGCTTTTACGATGTCAGCCGGCGCGAAGTCATAGACGCTGCGCAGCACCCATTCGGTTTCGAGGAGGACCGTCGTGCAGACAAAGACCTCCTCGCCATCGATCAGCGACTTGGCCTTGGGCGATTGTTCGGGATGGTCCGCCGTGAGGTAGCGGACAACGATGTTGGTATCAATCGCGAGCATGGCGACGCCGTGCTTCGGCAAGGATGCCGGCGTCCATTTCTTCGAGGGTTTTGGGCGGCCCGGACACCTTAAGCGAGCCGAAGACCTCGTCCGGGCTGCACGGTTCGAAGACAGGCGCAGGCTTGAGCAGCACGCCCTCGGGCGTGTCTTCCACGATGAGACGCGTGCCCGCGTCCCAGCGCCGCTGCTGCCGGATGGATTTGGGCAAGATCAACTGCCCCTTGGTGGAAAGCGTTACCGTCAGCTCCATCGATTGCACCCGCGAAAAGTAAGACAGAAGTAAGATAAGGGGTCGGCGCTATACGGGCAAGAGAAAGCGGCTCCAGCGATCCCGCGGGATGGGGCGGATCGCCTTGACGCCGCACTTTTCGCGGGCAGGCGGCGCCGTTGTCCAGGGCGCTGCGAGCGATGCTTTGGGCAGCTTGGACGACGAGCGCGTGACCCCGGCGTTACGCCCGTCGCCATCCTGCCTCATTCGTAGCGGCCGTTTCTTGCAACGGCTTTCTTTATGCGTCCGGCTGGTTACGATTATGATCGCGAAGCGTGTGCTGCGTCCCAGGGCTTCCTCCGATTTCGCAAGGCTCTGCGCTTACATCCTTGGCGATGGCCGCGCCACGAAGGACGCCGCTCCCGATCTAACCTTCGACTACATCGTCGCCGATCAAGCAGGCGGCCGCGTCGGCGCCGTGCGCATTACAAACTGCCACGCCGGCACGCCGGCGCTGGCGATCATGGAGATCCTTGCCACTCAGAGCCTCAACAAGCGAAGCCGCGGCGACCGAACCTATCATCTCGTGGTCTCGTTCGAGCCGGGAGAGCGGCCGGCGCCCGCGCAAATCGAGGACATCGAGACCGAGCTCTGCGCGGCGATCGGGCTGTCGGGCCACCAGCGGATTTCAGCGCTTCACCTCGATCGCGCGCATTTGCATTTACACATCGCGATCAACAAAATCGATTCAGCCACCCTGCGCTGCATCGAGCCCTATTACGACAAGCGCAAGCTGATGAAGGCCTGCGACGAGCTTGAGATCAAGCACGGCTTGGCGCGCACCAATCACGGCCGCTCGCACAAGAGCGGCCCCAAGGGCCGCGCCGCGGATTTCGAGGCGCATAGCGGCCAGAACTCGTTCGCGTCCTGGGTGATGGGGAAAATCGAGGCGCTGCTTCTCGGTCTCCTCGCCGGCGCCTGCGGCTGGGATGACGTTCACGCGCTGCTTGGCAAAGAGGGGCTCGCGCTCAAAAAGCGCGGCGCCGGATTTGTCATTGTCGATGCCGCCGGACGCGGCATTCGGGCGTCGACCGTCAACCGCGCCTTCTCCATGAAGGCGCTCACGACGCAGCTTGGAGCATTCCAGGCCTCGCCCGCCTCTCAGGCGCAGGCCTCTTATCAAGCGAAGCCGCTTCAAGGCAACACAAGAGCGCTGTTCGCGGACTATACGCGCCAGCGTCAGCTGGGCGTCGAGGCTCGAAAACAAGCGCGAGAAGCGACCGCGCGCGCCCGAGAATACATTCTCTGTTCTTTCGCGAAGCATCGCGGCCAGGTCAAGAAATCCGGTCTCACGCGCACAGGAAGGCGCGCGCGGCGCCTCGATTTTCCCCATCACCCAGGACGCGAACGAGTT
>JBAVVQ010000391.1:0-8930 GCA_049697375.1 Rhodomicrobium sp. | reverse complement strand
GGCCTCGCCTGCACCGCCCTCATCGGCGCGGGCACCGGCATCGGCATCATCTTCGGTAACTTCCTTCAGGGCGCCCTTCGCAACCCGACCGCCGCTCCAGGCCAATTTCCGAATCTTCTCCTCGGGTTTGCGCTTGCAGAAGCGACAGGCCTTTTCGGCCTCGTGATCGCCCTCATCCTTCTATTCGTGTTTTAATTGAGAGGATTGGCGACGCCGAAGGCGGCGCCAGCCTCAGCGCATAGGCGGTCACGCTCAAATGCACTCAGATAAGTTCCCAGCACTGAACATCGACTGGTACATCCCCCAGTTGATCTGGCTCGCGATCATCTTTACGCTTTTCTATCTGGCGCTTTCGCAACTTGTGCTCCCTCGCATCGAACGCGTCCTCAAGGACCGCAAGACGAAAATCGGCGGCGATCTTCAGGCGGCGCGCGACGCCCAGCATAATGCCGACAAGGAGGCGGAGCGCTACGAGGCCGAAATTGCAGCCGCGAAGACGAAAGGTCACAGCGTGGTCCGCGCCTCGCGAGATAAGCTTAACGGAGAGCTCGGTGAAAAGCGCTAAGATCTCGACGCTCAGCTTGCCCAAAAGACGGGAGAGACTGAGAAACGCGTTCAAGGCCTCCTTCAGCGAGCTTTCGGGGAGATGGACGCGATGACCACGGGCGCCGTGAGCGACATCGTCAAAGCGCTTGCCGGAATCGAAGTCAGCGACAGTGAAGTGCAGGCGGCTCTGCGTCAGAGGTCGAAGGAGTAGCGAGCATGAACCCCGCCATATTCTCGGATCCAGAAACCTGGGTCGCGATGGCCTTCATTCTTTTCGTTGGCGTTGTTCTTTATTACAAGCTGCCCGGCAAGGTCGCTAACGCCCTTGACCAGCGCTCTAGCGCGATTGCTCGCGAATTGGAGGAAGCGCGGAAGCTTCGCGGCGAAGCCGAGGCGCTGCTTGCCGATTACAAACAGCGCACTGAGAATGCGCATGTTGAGGCCGAGGAAATCTTGGCCCAAGCGAATCGCGAGGCTACCGCTTATGCCAAAGAGGCTCGGGAAGCTTTCGATGAGATGATCGCCCGGCGTCTTAATGTGGCGGAGCAGAAGATCAAGCTCGAGGAAGAGAAGGCGCGCAAGCAAATCCGAGCGCAGGCTGCCGAGCTCGCGGTTTCTACGGCAGAGCAGTTGATCGAGCAGAAGATGTCTGGAACGGTCGCCGAGAATACGATCACAGCCAGCCTGGACCGGATAAAGAAGCGGCTGCACTAACTTCTGAGTTCTAAAGCCCGCTGCTCTTTGCGGGCCACGCTCAGAACATTGGGGGAGGAAGCTCTGGGCGCACTTACAGCGGCGGCATCCTGTTTTTTCCTCCTGCACATGCTGCCTTCGACTCCACTCCGGCCGCGCGCGGTCGCCATTGCAGGCGAGGGCGCTTATACCGCCATCTTTTCAATACTATCGCTGATCGCAATTTATTGGTTGTGGACGCAATTTAATGCCGCACCCTACGGCAATAAGCTTTGGCTTATGCCCGACTGGTGGCGATGGGGCCAAGCGGCGCTGGTTCTTTTTTCCTTCATCCTGATGTTCGGCGGTCTTCTGACGCCTAATCCCTCCGCGCCTGGAGGCGCAGAAGCGCTCAGGACTTCCCAAGTGGCTGACGGCATATTCGCGATAACCCGTCATCCTGTCATGTGGGGCGTCGCGATCTGGGCCGTCACGCACATGATTTCGCAGGCCACGTGGCGGGGTTTTGCGTTTTTCGGCTCCCTAGCCGCCACTGCCCTGATCGGGAGCTGGCTGCAACAAAACCGCAAGCGCGGCGGCGTCCCTGGCTGGGCGGACTTTGCGGCCAAGACCTCGTTCTGGCCTTTCCTCGCCATCCTGCAAGGCCGCGCCAAGTTCAGCCCAAGCGCCATAGGCTGGTGGCGCATCGCCATTGCGGTGATCGCATGGGCCGCCATTCTACACTTTCATTCCAGGCTTTTCGGCGCGCACCCGCTCCCATTAGGGATATAGCAGCCCCGAGGGGTGTCAGTGGCGGAAGTGGCGGACGCCGGTAAACACCATCGCGAGGCCGCGCTCATCCGCGGCCGCTATGACATCCACGTCGCGCATTGAGCCGCCCGGCTGAATGATGGCCGTGGCTCCCGCATCCGCCGCCGCCAGCAAGCCATCCGCGAATGGGAAGAAGGCGTCAGAGGCAACGGCGGCGCCCGAAAGCGCCTGATCCGGGTCTCTTTTCGCTATGCTCGCAACCTCACGCGCCTTCCAGACGGCAAGCCTCACACTGTCAACGCGGCTCATCTGCCCGGCGCCGATGCCGGCGGTCGCCCCATCCTTCGCGAACACAATCGCGTTCGACTTCACATGCTTGGCGACGCGCATGGCGAAAATCATTTCGGCCCGCTCCTGCATGGTCGGCTCACGCTTCGTCACGGTGCGCATGGTGTGCTCGTCGAGCCCTGCGCTATCGGCATCCTGGACAAGAAAGCCGCCGGCGACCGAACGAAAATAGGGAGGCCGGTTCTCGCGCGGCAGAAGACTTCCGGTCGAGAACAGGCGCACATTCGGCTTGCTTGAAAAGGCGCGTCTCGCTTCCGGCGTCACCGATGGCGCAATCACAACTTCTGTAAAAATCTTCAGGATCTCGCGGGCGGCCTCTTCATCGAGCGTCCCGTTCAATGCCACGATCCCACCAAACGCACTCACGGGATCGCAGGCCAGAGCCTTCCTGTAAGCCTCGATGATCGTGCCGCCAACCGCGACCCCGCAAGGGTTGGCATGCTTGATGATCGCGACGGCAGGGCGGCCGGCCGGAAACTCGGAAATCAATTCGAAGGCGGCATCGGCGTCGGTGAGATTATTGTAGCTCAGCTCCTTGCCCTGAACCTGCTCCGCCCCCACGATGCCGGGTCCGGAGTGATCGCCAAACTCGTAGAGGGCAGCTTGCTGATGGGGGTTCTCTCCGTAGCGCAGCGCCTGCTTGAGCGCGCCCGTGATTGAAAATGCGGCGGACGAGGCTTCCTCGGATTGCGACGCGAACCAGGCGGCGATCGCCGAGTCATAAGCCGCGCTCCGCGCGAAAACCTTCGCCGCGAGGCGGCGGCGCGTCGCCAGCGTCGTCGTCCTCGTCTCGCCGGAAAGTTCGTCGGCTACGGCGCTGTAGTCGCCGGGATCGCAGACCACAGTGACAATGCCATGGTTCTTGGCCGCAGCGCGCAGCATGGCCGGGCCGCCGACATCGATCGTCTCGATCATCGTCTCGATATCGCGCGCGCTTTTCTTGATGGTCTCCTCGAAGGGATAGAGGTTTATCACGACAAGCCCGATAGGAGCGATGCCGTGAGCGGCAAGCACCTCGCGCGCGCTGCTTTGCTCCAGATTGGCCAGGATGCCGCCGTGAATGGCGGGATGGAGCGTCTTGACCCGCCCTTCCAGAATCTCCGGGAAATTCGTGACTTGGGAAACCGGAATGACCGGGATACCAGCGTCCCGCAAGAAGGTGGCGGTCCCACCCGTCGAGACGATCTCGATCCCAAGCAGTTCGATCCGCCTGGCGAATTCGGCCAGATTTGTTTTGTCTGACACGGAAATGAGAGCCCGGCGAACGGGAAAATCTTGATGTTTCAGCATGGCTCGTAAGTGTAACTGGTGGAAGGGAAGATCAAGATCGAGAAAAACGACGCACCTGATCCCCGCCGATGACAGGGCGCGGCTGTTGCGTCACCTTCTCAAATTTCCATTGGACCGAAGTTGCCTTCGTGCATGGCCCTTTCAGAACAATCTGCAAGGAGCGACGTAGACAAATCGGGTCGGCGAAGAAAATGCTTTCCTCGACGTCGAGCTCGGCGCCTTCGGAAAGAAAGCGCCAAACCTGCCCCCCGATCGTCGTCAGCGTCACCGCATTCGTGTTGCGCGAAAGCTGCGCCGCCACGCGAGGATGCAGATGGAAACGGATGGCGAAGCGCCCCTTCGCGTCGATGACATTGTCGCCGACGGCCGAAAGCTGATCGTAGCCTTCGAACTCCAGGCCAGACTTGCGAAGCGTCAGCCGTCTGCGATGGAGGAGGCTGAATCGCTCCCGATAGCCGTCGTGCCCGATCCGAACGCTCAAGGCGGAGTCGGAGTCGGCGACGTCATGATGGACGGATCTTGGCCCCGTTAGCCAAAAAGTCTCCCGGCCGGCGATTCGCTCCTGAGCTCTGATCAGCCGGGCGGAAGACAAGTCGTCGACGGTCACGGTGGAATGGGCTGCTGTGGACCTCGACACAACATACCAATCGCCGGCCTCGTCCAACGGCGCGCCGCAATTGATTATAAGGGGCTCAAGGCCGACGCTCATTTCGAAAGAGCCGCAGCCCGCATGAGCGCGCGAACTGAGGTGCATCGGCGGGGGAGCGGCCACATCGGCAATGACAACCACCTCTCCGGCGGCAAGCCTTGCGTAACCCGATTGGGGCGCGATCACGCCCGAGACCATACTGCCGGTATCGTCGTAGGCGAGCACGGTCGAGACCTGATCGAGAAGGGTCGGTCCCATACCGTTGAAATGGGCGAGGCTTCCGTCGCCGAGCCGCAAAAAACGCAGCATGGCGTTCATACGATTGATCGCGCCGTAAAGAGCTGGCGGCGGATCGATCTGCCGCGCCACGAAACACTGCTTCAGGGGAAGCAGCTCGAGCAAGAGCTCAATCAAATCGCTTGGATCGCGCGATGCGTGCCCGCCATCTTCGAGGATTTGCCTTTCGAGCTCGGCCGAGAAGGCAGGCAGGTACGATGAGAGATAGGTTTCCTGCTCCGCAATGCATAAGCCTGCGAGCAGAATCGCGGCCAAAGCGCGAAGCTTTCCGACGCCGGGACCATCATTGTAAATAACGGTAAGATCATGCAGATCGCGGCTTAGCGCTCGCATGATGGAATCATAGAATGCGGGATCGGCGCCATCGAGCAGGAAGGACGCGTGGGAAAGCACAGCGATGACGCGCCGCGCCGTGATGTCCCTGCCGCGCGCCAGCGCAGGCGCTCTGCTCGCGAACCCGATCCATTCGGAAGCCAGTTTGCGCGCTTTTTCACGGGCGATCTGATCGCCGGCGGCGTGAAGATGCCTGAGCCACGCGAAGGCATACAAATCTTTCTGCCAGGGCACGCTGGGCGGCAGCACGTGGAAAGGTGATTCGGAACCGATAGGCGCCGCGGCTCCGGCGAGGCCAAAATAGCCATCGTAAAGTTCGACGGCGAAACTGGGATCGCCGGTTCGCAGGTCTTGCGGAAGAATGAGAAGGTGGTACGCCGTTGGGACGCCAGCCATCCACCGCGAGAATGGTGACTTTAAAGCGAGCCTCAGGGCTGATCGGCCCACTTTGTTAACGGCAAACGCCGCAAGGCGCGCTTGGTCTGAGATCTGTCCCTGCATCAGCAAAGTTTTAGGCGATCCCCTCTCCTGCAGGCAAGGATTCTCTGACCCGCGGCGAAACGAACGAGCGGCAAGATACCGAGATTGAAGCTTAATCGCGATTCGCGTTCGCTTTCCGAATAGTTTGGAGTTACCAACCGAAGCCGACGCATCCTGAAAACCGGTACGCCGCTCGGGAAATCCTGCTCCGTTTGCAGCGAGTGCTTCCAGGGTTTCCCCCCGATAAGGCGTTATTATTGGCTGTGGAACAGCTTTTCGGAGCCAAGTTCGCTTGTGTGCTTGTAGCAAATGGGGCGCGAACTTGCCTCCGGCTGCACCAGGCCTCGATTTGGCATTCCGACTCTCTTCATAATATCTTAAGGCTTGATCGAGCGCTTTGCATCGGGGCATGCGGTGGGGCAAGAGGGAACGACGCTGAACGGCGAGGCAGCCGCGCTCATTAGAGCCGGGGCGTCGGCTTTGGCCGAATCGCCCGTCTCGCCGCAATGGCTGATCGATCTGAAGGCGACGGCGGACGAGATGAGGCAGGTCCGCGAGCGGCCCCCGGGCAAGCCCTTCGGACGATGGCTTGGCGATTTTCTCGATCAGGATACGCCAAGCGGCCTTCTCCCGGCCGAGGAGAAGCTCCTGTTCGCGGCGATGGGCGGCGAGGCCTGCGTGCTTGAAAGCAGGGCGGTTCTCTCGTGGGCGACCTTCGAAACATGGCGCGAAACGATGCCGGAAGCGCCGAAAGGAAATCTCGGCTTCGTCGAGGCGATCGCGAAATTCACAGAGGCTGCCCCGGAACCTGTCCAGGACGTCATCATTGAGGCCACAAGGTACGCGATCGAGACGCTACGGCTTCCCGCCTATTGGGAGCCGCAGAGCGCGGGCGATGTGGAAAAGTTCGCCTTGGCGCAGCGCGCCTTTCTCGCGCGGCTGGAGGCGGAAGCGCATCCCGCCCAAACCACGGAGCATGCAAGAAAGGACGAGCGCTTCTACCAGCTCGCGGTCGAGGCCGCCATCGAGTCGCTGACGCCGAGGCCCTATGAGCCGCTCAAGCTCACTCAGGAGTGGCTCAATCCGCTTCTGCGCCGCGATCCGTTCAACCTGTCCGCCGACATGCGGGCGAAGATCAACCAACAACCTCGGATGCTTCGAGGCTTCTTCGATGAACTTCTCCGGGACGTGAAGCGATCGGCCATCGCCGAGCAAGATTTCGCGGATGTGCTCAAGGCCGACCCCGACGAGCTGAGAGAGCGCTTCGAGACTGTCTTTGCGCGTTACGAGCGCGAGCGCTGGCGCTGGGTCGATCCCGAAGACCCTGAAGTCCAAATCCGTGCGAGTTTCCTCAGGTTCCTCTCGCTCGGCGGCGATGATTTCGCCCCATTGCACGAGAGCCGGTTGGAGCTGCACGGCGCTTTTGTCGACGAGGACCTGGACTTCTCTGGCTGCACTGTCCGGCAACCTCTTTTGTTTCGCCGCTGCCACTTTGCCGGCCGGATTTTCTTCCGGGACGCCATTACGAAATCTCTGAATTTCTCGACAAGTCACGTCCAATCCATCGATGCCGAAAGCGCGCATATCCGAGGCAGCGTTCTTCTTAGGGATGGCTTCCACGCCGCCGCCGGAGTTTCATTCCCTTACGCAACGATCGACGAAATGCTGTGCTGCTCTGACGGTCTCCTGCGTTCCGTTCGCGGACCTGCCTTCAACTGCAGGGGCGCTGAAATAAACGGAGACGCCGATATGAAAGGCGGTTTCCTCGGCGAGGGCGCAGTCATTTTTCACGCCGCAACCATTGGCGGAGAGCTAAACTGCAGCGGAAGCGCCTTCCGTAACCCCATGGAGGACGGCAGCGGCAGTTCGCTGGACTGCAGTAATGCCGAGATCGCCGGTAACGTCCTGCTGGCTAACAACTTCCGCTCCGAGGGCGCAGTCCTCTTTTCAGGAGCCAGGATAGGCGGAGCCTTGAATTGCAGAAAAGGCGTTTTTCTGAACCGAACCAATGATGGAACAGGGCGAGCCCTCAACTTCGAGCACACAGAGATCAACGATGGCGTTTATGTCTGCGAAGGGTTCTCCGCCGAGGGGCAAGTGCGGTTTTGCGGCGCCAAAGTCAAAGCTGGCGTCCAATGCGACGGTGGCCGCTTCGAGAATGCCGCCCCTGCGATGCCGGACGGAAGCGTGCCGTGGACTCCCCATGCCGCAACCGCGCTTGATTTGCGTGCGGCGAAGATCGACGGAATCCTTTCTTTGGGGCCGACTCCCGAAGACGCTCTTGCACGCGCAGACGTGACAGGCTCGGTGAATCTACAGGGCTGTCACGCGCATCAGATCATCGACCATCCAAGTTCTTGGCCTTCGAGGAGGGTCAAGATTTCAAGACGCAAATTACCCGCCTTCATCTTTTTAGACGGCTTCACATATGATCGAATGGCCGGGCGGGGGGATTCCGCCGCAAGGACGCGAAAAAAATGGCTGGACCGGCAGCCCCCCGAGCATCTCGGAGTAAACTTTCGCCCTCAGCCCTTTGAGCAGCTTATAAAAGTCTATCGCGAGTCGGGCCATAGCGGGCGCGCTCGCGACATCGCAAAATTCAAGGAGCGCCGCCGCTACCGCTCGCTGTTCATCAGGCTCTGGCACGGTTGGCGGGAACGCCCGAAAATCTTCAAGTGGCGTTTTCTGGAGCCGCTGAACACTGTCGCCTGGCCGTTCGCCATCCTCGCACGAGTAGCCTATCGCTCGGTAGCGACCGTCCTTCTTGCCGCAATCTGGGCTTTCGTCGGCTTCGGCGCCGCCTATTGGCACGGCTGGGGACGCATCGCCCTGTTCCTATTGGTCCTCTGGGCCGCGGGAGGCCTTTTCTATCGGGAAGTCGCTGTGCAGGGAAGCTTCGCGCCGTCGAACCCGGTCATCTATCTCAACAAAGACCTCGAGGCGAAATGCAGCAAGAACTGGACGGAATGCAAAGGCGCGCCGCCGGAGTTGCCCAACTTCAGTCCATTCACCTACTCGCTCGACATCATGTTGCCGGTGCTCGACCTCGGCCAGAAACACGACTGGCAGCCCATAGACCGGCGCGACAAGCCCGTCATCATGGTTTTTCCTTCCCTCACCTGGGAGCCCGGCTACGATCTCCCCAGCGATGTCCCGCATATCAGGATCGACGAGCGGCCACTCGCCGAGGGAACCGTGTACAACATCGTAAAGGCGCAGACGCTCCTGAGCTGGGGTGTGCTTGGCCTGCTGATCGCGATGCTTGTAAGGCTGATGAGGAAAGACTGAACGCATTGTATACACTACCGCGAACGCCGCCTCCTCCTGTCAAGCCGACACTTACGCTGTCGCCGGCGTTTCCCTCTTCTGAAAGATCTTCACCGATGTCGTCTTTACGGGAGGTTAATGCAGCGCAATCCCGCTCAAATCCTTGATAATTCAAGGAAAATATCGAACAGACGCCCTCGCCGGCGCCTGCGCCACAGCTGTTACGGCTGCGCAGGCGCGTTAATTTTCAAGTTATAAATATATTTATCGGACTTTT
>JBAVVQ010000390.1:0-3363 GCA_049697375.1 Rhodomicrobium sp. | reverse complement strand
GAGCAAGGCGGCGTGCAGCAGCAATACCGCGCCCGCCTTCGCACGGATTGGCAGCCTTATAATGGCGGCGGCGCTACCAACGGCTTCGCGGAAGAAGCGTCCCCTCCCCTTGCCCCGTCCGATGGAGCGACCGAAGCACAGGCGGATGAGCGGCTCGGCGCGGCGCGGGCGCAGTTGCACAAGACCTACATCATTTCGGAAACCACCGATGGCGTCATCCTCGTGGATCAGCACGCCGCTCACGAGCGCATCGTCTATGAGAAGCTGAAAGCGGCGCTTGCGGGAGGCCGCATCGCGCGGCAGCTTCTGCTCATTCCCGAGGTCGTGGAGATGGCCGAGGAGGACGCCGAGCTTGTCCTGGAGCATTGCGACAAGCTCGCCGAGAGCGGCCTCGTGCTGGAGGGCTGCGGCCCAGGCGCCGTGATCGCGCGGGAGACGCCTTCCCTTCTTGGGCATTGCGATGTGCAGTCCCTCGTCCGCGATCTCGCGCATGAACTGAAGGAAAGCGCGAACGGCGGCGTCGAAGCGAGGCTTCATGCGATCTGCGCGACCATGGCTTGCCATGGCAGCGTCCGCGCGGGGCGGGTTATGCGGATTGACGAAATGAATGCGCTTTTACGCGAGATGGAGACAACGCCGAACGCGGCCCAGTGCAATCACGGCCGTCCCACCTTCGTGGAATTGTCGCGCGCCGATCTGGAACGCCTTTTCGAGCGGCGCTGATTCTCTTTGTCATGGCCAGGCTCGACCCGGCCATTAAGATTTCAGGCAAGACGCGAGGCTTTCCGCGTCGGCCCGCATGAACTCGAAATATTGGCCGGGACCGGCAGGGACCGCGGCGCCGATCTCGTCCAGCACACCGGCCTTCGCGTCGGTGCCTTCGGTGAGCATTTCGACAAGCTTCGGCGGAAACTGAGGCTCGGAAAAGACGCAGATCGCTTTCGCGCGCCCGATCCTGTCACGGATCTCCGCAAGGCGTTTGGCGCCGGGCGGGCGCTCGGGGCTCAGCGTCACCGCGCCTAAGCCTCGAAGCCCATATCGCTTTTCGAGATATTGGGTCACGTCGTGGAAGACGATGAACGGCCTGTTCGAGAGGCCCTTGAACACGGCGTTCAATTCCGCATCGAGAGCCGCCAGTTTGGCTTCGAGCTTCCCGGCGTTCGCTCGATACTGCGCCGCGTGCTCAGGGTCCAGTTCCGCGAACTGCTGCGCGAGATAGCTCGAAATGACGATCGCGTTCACGGGATCGAGCCAGAAATGCACATCCATCGGACCGTGGCGGTGTTCGTGCTCATGATCCCCTTCATTGTCCGTACTCGCGTTCTGCATCAGTCCGACGCTCTTGCGGACAGGAAGAAGGGCGAGATCTGGCGTGTGGTCCAAGTCGATCACGCGCGCCTTCTCCGGAAGGGTCGCGATTGCCTTATTGAGGAAGACCTCAAGATTTTCTGAAACGCGGATAATCGCATCCGCGCTGCTGAGCGCCTCCGCATCGGAGGGCTTCAAGGCGTAAGAATGGGGCGATGCGGCTCCATCCAACAGAAGCTTGGGTTCCGTGACGCCCTCAAGGATCGCAGCTGCCAGCGAATGGACAGGTTTGATCGTTACAACCACCCTCGGAGCGGCGATGGATGAAGCGGCAGGCGCAAGGAGGGGGACGAGCGCTGCGGCAAGGCAAAGAACGCGCGCGGCGGAGACTATCGAAATAGCAGTCATGGCGGAGCCCAAAAGAAGGTTCAATATGTAATGGTGTATCATTACATGCCTGTCAAATGGGAGGGGTCCTCCGTCCTGTCAGCCCATCCATCGAGGCCAGCTCAATTTCGGAGAACGAAACGCGAGGCCAGAAGGCGCAAACCAGCCCCTAAGCGGCGGCTGTCGCCTTGATTTCCCTGCAGCCGCGCTTCAGCGAAGCCTCAAGGAAATCCTCGAAGATTTTTACAGCCGGGCGCATGAGATGCGACCCCGGGGTGATGCTCACGACCTGAGCCGCTGGCACGATATCCCGCAGCGGCTTCACCACCAGCTGTCCGCCATCATAAGTTGTGGACGTGAGCGGCACCGAAGCATGGACGGCGTAGCCGTGGCCCCGGGCGACCAGGCCGCGCATCAACTCGTAAGATCGAATTCTCAGCCGAATATTAGGCTGGATGGCAAGCGCATCGAAGACGCTCGAAACCCAATCGCGGATCAAGGGCAAGTCAAAATAGATCAGCGGCTCCTTCTCGAGCTCCGTCAAGCTCACATCCGGCGCTTTCGCCAGGCGATGGTTCGCCGGCAGGGAGACAACCGCTGGAAGCGATAGAAGGGGTCTCGTATCGAAGCCCGAATGCACCCCGTTGCTATAGGAGAAGGCCATTTCGATCCGGCCTTGGGCCAGATCCCGCAGGAGCTGCTCCTGATCGCCCTCGTCGAGGCGCAATGTAATGAGCGGGTGCTGCTCGGCAAAATCGAGCATGATAGAGGGCATGTAAAGAGACGCGAGCGTGGGAAAGCATCCGACGGTTATCTCGCCGCGGTCGGTGTCGCCGAGCGCCTCAGCCGTTTTCGAGAATTCTTCGGCGTGCTTCAGAAGCAATCTTGCCTCTGCAATGAGCCTCTGCCCGGCTGGCGTAAGCGTAACGCCTTTCGCATGATGGCGGACGAAGATCGTGATGCCGAGCATTTGCTCGAGTTCAGCGATGGCCGCTGAAACGGAAGGCTGCGACACCTGAAGGCGGCGGGCGGCTTCCGTGACATTCGCGCAATCTGCGGCAGCCGTGACGTATCTCAAAAGGCGCAAAGAAATGTTCATAGATTAATGCTTAGCCTAAGTCGCGGCTTATGCGCCACAAAAGAAATGCTAATACTTTCGTTCCAGCAAAACTACTTACATTCTTTTCCAAAATCGCGGCATTTTCCACGGCATAGGACCCAGGCCAAAGTCAAGAATTTTTATCATAGTTCTTTACTATATAAATAGAGAATAAGTTTATTTGTATGGTGCGATCAGAAATACTGAATAGCGAACGGCAAAAAAAAAGCCCCCGGGTCATCGGGGGCTTCCGGGGAGGGGCTTACTCGCCCTTTACGGCATCCTTGATGCCGCCAACGGTACTCCGAGCCTTGCCCTCAGCCTTGTCGGCCTTGCCTTCCGCTTCGGTCTTGGAATCTCCCGTGACCTTACCGACTGTTTCCTTGATAGAGCCCTTGACCTGTTCGGCGGAACCTTTGATGCGTTCTTTGTCCATCATCTACTCCTTTGCGTTAGCTGAGGGGTAAACCCTCCAAAAGGCGAAGAGTTCGATGGCAAGCAGATCCGTTATCCTTGAATGAAAGCGAGGAGGTCGGCGTTAACATCGTTTTTGAGCGTGGTGCACATTC
>JBAVVQ010000389.1:0-6311 GCA_049697375.1 Rhodomicrobium sp. | reverse complement strand
TCGTCACTCCCAACGGATGCCAAATCAACCCGCCATTAATCGGAATCGATAGAGCCGGAAAAGTCGATCGACTCTAAAGCGCCAGGAGCAGCTTATCCGCGTCCAAATAGGCCGGGCCGCTCTAGCGAAGGTCATTGTCTAGGCCGGCGCTTAGGCGAAATTTGGACGGGCGAAACGCGTTTCGCCCTGATCGGCCAATGCTTATTTCTCCCGGCTTCCCTTATCCTGATTGCCCTGATCGGGATGTTCCGGATGCGCCCCTCCTTGCGCCTTTACGAGCGCGCTTTGCACCTCGTTCATGGTGGCGGGCATGACCTCTGACATATAAGTCCCCATCTTCGCCATCGCCGATTTGCCGACGTCCGATCCGTAAAAGTCAGCAAGCGCCTGCAGTTCGTCGGCGCTGAAGGTCTTGATCATCGCCGCCTTGATGGCCGCCGTGACACGCCCGAGATCGAGATGTTTGGTCATCAGCGCCTTGAACTGGTCCCGCTGCTCTTCGGGCAGCGTTTCCGCCATCTTCGCCGCCATGTCACTCATCATCGACTGCGGCGGCACTGCCGCGAGATAGCGGTCCGCCTGCTGCTCGCGGTTCTGCGGCGTGTCGTCCAGGGCGAAAGCGGGAAGGGAGAACGGAAGGAGCAGGGCAAGCAACAGGAGCCGGGCTGCGATCGCAGGCATGGAAGGGGTCCTCCTTGTGATGGTGAGTTCGCCAGGCGGGAGTTTGGTTCCCTGATGGCGCTTATGCTGGCAGCGGACCATATGACATAAAGCAATGTTTATATCTTTATTGCTTTTCGCTTGCACACGGGCTACCACTCGACCAAATCTCACCTCTTATTGCGAACAACTTTGGGAGAAATCTGTGACCGCTGCCGTAAAATCGTCATCCATCCCGTCTGATTTTTATGTGAAAGACATCAGCCTTGCAGAGTGGGGCCGCAAGGAGATGGACATCGCCGAAACAGAGATGCCGGGCCTGATGGCCGTGCGCGAGCAATATGGCAAGCAGCAGCCTCTCAAAGGCGCGCGCATCGCAGGCTGCCTGCACATGACAATCCAGACAGCGGTGCTGATCGAGAGTCTGCAGGCGCTCGGCGCGGAAGTCCGCTGGGCTTCGTGTAACATCTTTTCGACGCAAGACCATGCGGCTGCGGCCATCGCGGCGAGAGGCACGCCGGTCTTCGCGTTCAAGGGCGAGACGCTCGATCAATATTGGGATTTTGTGGACACCATTCTGGAGTGGCCGAACGGACAGACCGCCAACATGATCCTCGATGACGGCGGCGACGCCACGCTGATCGTGCAGCTTGGCGCGGAGGCGGAGAAGAACCCGTCCGTGCTGAAGAACCCGAAGAGCGAGGAAGAGGAGAGCCTGTTCCGGACCATCAAGGCGCGGATCGAGCGCACGCCGGGCTGGTTTTCCAAGGTCAAGGCCAACATCAAGGGCGTATCCGAGGAGACGACGACGGGCGTTCTCCGCCTCTACCAGATGGAGAAGAAGGGTGTGCTGTCCTTCCCCTGCATCAACGTCAACGACAGTGTCACAAAATCGAAATTCGACAATCGCTATGGCTGCCGCGAAAGCCTCGTGGACGGCATTCGTCGCGGCACTGACGTGATGATGGCGGGCAAGGTCGCCGTCGTCTGCGGTTATGGCGATGTGGGCAAAGGCTCCGCGCAGAGTTTGCGGGGCGCTGGCGCGCGCGTCGTCGTCACCGAGATCGACCCCATCTGCGCGTTGCAGGCGGCGATGGACGGCCATGAAGTGCTGACGCTCGACGATGTGGCCGGGAGCGCGGATATCTTCGTCACCGCGACGGGCAACCACGATGTGATCACGCTGGATCACATGCGGAAGATGAAGGACATGGCCATCGTCTGCAATATTGGCCACTTCGACAACGAGATCCAGGTCGCCAACCTGAAGAACCTCAAATGGACGAATGTGAAGCCACAGGTGGACATGGTCGAGTTCCCGGGCGGCAACCGCATCCTGCTTCTGTCGGAAGGGCGGCTCGTAAACCTCGGCAACGCCACGGGACATCCGAGCTTCGTGATGAGCGCGTCGTTTACGAACCAGGTGCTCGCCCAGATCGAGCTTTGGACGAACGCCGGGAAGGGCAGGTATGAGAACCGCGTCTACACGCTGCCGAAGCATCTCGACGAGGGCGTCGCGCGGCTGCATCTCGCGAAGCTCGGCGTGAAGCTCACGCAGTTGACGCCGGAACAGGCCGATTACATCGGCGTGCCGGTCGAGGGGCCGTACAAGTCCGACCTGTATAAATATTGATCCCGCGAGATTGATCGTCACCCCGGGGACGCCGCAGGCGTGTCCGGGGCCGCTCTCCCGGCGCGGTCGGGTCCCATTTTTGTATGCATTTTGCGAATGGCGGCATGTGTTGGTCCACTTGTCCCTCACGCTTTCGTGCGCTTTCCTGCTTCTGAGAGATCTTCGGCGATATCGCCTTGCCGGCAGGTTAACGAGAGATCATCCCCGCTAAGTCATTGATAACTCAATGAAAAATTCAAACTAGCCGCCATCGCCGCGGCCGTTCCGGCTGCGCGCCAGCGTTAATTTGCGAAGCCAAAACATATTTAACGGACTTTTGCGCGTCCCAGTAAATGAAATAATTCCCGCATTAAATTTAATTTAATGGGCAATTTGTTAAGCATAGAAAACACTTGATTTTCAATGACTTGTAGTAACTTACCTCTCCCCGCTCAATGGCGCGGCGCCCTCGGTCTCGCGCCCGACTAAACCAAACGCTAACCAAACTATGACCGGAAATAATTCCGGCGCGCTCCTGTTAACCCTTTCCATATTAATACTTTCTCGCGGCGACGAACGGTTTACCATTTGGCGAGCGGAGAACGCCGTCCGGGATGGCCGGATTGACGAAGCCTGCACGAAGCCCGCAGGGAAAAGCGAGCCGCCGATATCGTTCACAAAATTATTTCGCCTGAGCGCCAAGCAGCGGCTAAACTACGCAAGCCCTTGGGAGAATTTGCGATGCTCCGTGCGCGGCCGTTCATCCTATTATTTCTCTTGCTCTTCATGACGCCTGTGCTCGCTGGTGATCCGCACCCGCCACAGCTGAGTGTGTCGTTCCTGGCTGAGCCTGCGCCAATCGTTCAGGACGGCTCAACCCGCCTCGTCTACGAGATGGCGGTCAGCAATTACGCCAAGAGCCGGTATGTGCTGGAAACCGTCGAGGCGAGGGCAGGTGGCACGCGCGCCTCTTTCAGCGGACCGACGCTGACATCCATGATTGTGCGTTTCGGGTCTGACGGAAAGCCTGACATGGCCAAAGGAGGAGCAATAGAGGGTGGCGGTGGCGCGATCATTTTCTTGATGCTCGATCTCGGCAAGGATCAGGCCCCTGGCGCCATCGAGCATTCTCTTCACGTGCGTGATGAGCAAGGCGGAGCCCATGACGTGATGCTCGCTTCATTGCCCGTTTCAAGCGAACGCCCGATCGTGGTTGCGCCGCCGCTGAAGGGCGAGTGGATCGCGGGCGATTCCGTCAACAATCTCCCCGATGCCGCGCACCGCCGCGCCGTCCTTATCGACGGCGGGCGCGCCTGGGTCGCGCAGCGCTACGCGATCGACTGGCTGCAAACTCAAATCGTCGACGGTGCGCGGTCAACCTGGAGAGGGCCGGAGGACAAGAACGAAAGCTATTTCTGCTACGGCCAGCCCATCTACAGCGTCGCCGCCGGGAGAGTCGTCAGAATGGCCGATGGGGCGCCCGAGAATGTGCCCCACTCAGGCAAATACGCCATCGCCATCGACTTCAACAATGCCGCTGGCAATCACGTCGTTGTCGAAATCGCGCCTGACCGGTACGTTCTTTATGCCCACATGCGGCCCGGCACGGTGACGGTAAAGCCCGGCGACCAGGTTCGCGTTGGCGAAATCCTAGGCCACGTCGGCAATACCGGCAGTTCGACGGAGCCGCATCTGCATATGCATATTGACGATCATCCGTCTTTTCTTGCGGGGAATGGCGTCCCTTACGAATTTACCGAGGGCGAAGCCAGCGGGCCGGTCCAAGCCGATGTCAGCTCTCCCGGAGCCATCAGTTTTGGACCGATCGGCCGGCTGGAGCCTTTCAGGAACGATTACCCGGCGAGCAACGCGCTTGTGACCTTTAGGTAGAGTCCTGCTTATCCTGCTGGTCCGCAGGACAAGCGGTGTGAGTTGGAGGTAGTGTCTCAGTTTGACGCTTTCTCAAAGAAGTTCGAAAGCCATTGCCACGCGCTGGCGCTCTACTTCGTCTATTACAATTTCGTCCGCATCCATAAGAGCCTGAAGGTTTCTCTCGCAATGGCAGCGGGTTTGACCGACAAGCTTTGGAGCTGGGAAGAGGTGATTGCTCTTATCGAGGCGAAGCGGGAGGCGCCGAAGAAGCGCGGATCATACAAAAAAGGGGCCGCCTAGCCCTTTACCTTTTGTATTGACAATGCATATACAATCATAGACCAATTAGGATTGGGCCACTGAAGGAAAAAGGAAGGACACCATGCCAGCCGCCGCCGCAAAGCGTTCGGCTAAAGTGGAAAGCGGAGAGAAAACGTCTATCAATCTGCGTGTATCAAAGAAGGTGCGGATGCTAATTGATACCGCTGCCGCCGTTGTTGGTAAGTCGCGTACCGAGTTCATGCTTGAGAGTGCGCGTCAACAGGCAATTGATGTGCTGCTTGATCAACAGCTATTTGTCTTGGACGCCCAGCAGTACGCGGCGTTTGAGCGTGCTCTCGCAAATCCACCGCCGCCTAACGCTAAGTTAAGGCAATTGCTTGCGAGCAAATCCCCATGGGAGAAGTGAGAGAACTTGCACAATGGCTCGGGGATGAGCTTAAGCCCCCGAGCCAATTGAAAGCAACTCATGATCTTAAGTCGTTTTCATGCGGGAAAACCCCGCTTGACGATTGGCTTCGCCAACGCGCCATCAAAGCAGAAGGCAAAACAGCGCGTACTTATGTGGTGTGCAAATCCAATATCGTCGTGGGCTATTACGCGCTGGTGACTGGAGCGGTTAGCCGGGATCAACTGCCAAAGAAGATAACTAGAAATACGCCAGAGCAAATTCCGATACTATCTCTTGCTCGTCTTGCAGTGGATGCAAGGGCGAAAGGAGCGGGAATAGGACGTGGCTTGCTCAAGGATGCATTGGGCAGGGTCATCCAGGTTTCGTCTATCGTTGGTGTTCGGGCGCTTCTTGTGCACGCGAAAGACGAAGAGGCTATGGTTTTTTATACCCATTATGGATTTGCCGAGTTCCCAATTGGAACGCAGACGCTCTTCCTCCCAATAGAAACCATCATATCGGCAATCTAAGATTCTTATGTCGTCTAAACGCAAAAGGCGTCCCCTTTCGGAAGGCGCCGGATTTGTCAATTCCATCAAATTCCAAACTGAGACACTACCGAGTTAGATAAGGTCAAAGACTGTAGAATGCCGTCGGGTACTCCGGATCGCCTGCTATCTCGACCTTGTTCAAGACAAGAGCGAGCAACCCCAGCAGGACCAGAGCTAAGAGAGCGATCACCTTGAGATGATCGCGGGTCTGCGTTGAGCTTCTAACGGGTATTGCGTTCGCGTGTCTTAGGTCTTGCAGCATGATCCCGGCTCCCAGCATAAGCATCTCAAGCTTGGCATGATTCCCTCATCAGGGGTAGGAAACCGCTATTCCTTGTGGACATTCAATAGCGTGTGGAGATGCGCAGAGCAGCGGATAACGGCTCAGTGACGGAAGAAGATCAAACGGCGGCGGACAATGACGGCTGTTGCTGCTCCGCCTTGTTTTCCGGGCGGACTATCGAATCAAGAATGGCGGCGATCGAGTAAGGCTTCGGGAAACGCGGCGCCGACCGCAAATGAACCGGCAATATCAACTCGTCCTCAAAGCCCGTCACAAAGGCGAAGGGCACCTTGCGATTGAGAAGTTGCTCCGCAATGGGGACGCTGTCTTCGTCGCCGAGGCGAATATCCAGCAAAGCAAAATCGAAATCGAGCTCCTGGGCGAACTCTATCCCTTGCTGCAGGCTGGTTGCAAAGCCTACGACCTTATGTCCGGCCGTTTCCAATTCGGTTTGAGCCTGCAGTCCCAAGAGGAGTTCATCCTCCACCAGAAGAATGCGAAGACGTGCAAGTGAATTGAGGCAGTCACCGAGGACATTCATGAATGAGGCCGCGGGCGGAGGCAGGTTTGCTCCTTTTCCCGATCCTTCGATATCGCCTTCAAAACTGAATACGACCCCATCATGGCCAAGTCGTAGACCACCTTTGCCCCGGCCTCGGCGGA
>JBAVVQ010000388.1:0-6790 GCA_049697375.1 Rhodomicrobium sp. | reverse complement strand
CGGTTGAATTGCGCCGTCTGCCTTGGCGGCTGCTGGGCGCTTCGCTCGTTGGCATAGCGGTCGCCTGCTGGCTCGCCTTGATAAGCTGGTCGTATGGGGATCCGAGCCCCAGCTACGCGACTTTGGCGCAACCGCATAATTGGCTGGGCCGCAGGGGAGCAAGCGTCGCGGATGGGCTTATGCAAAGTTTCGGCTTGGCGGCCTCGGTTCTGATCTTGCCGCTTGCCGCGCTCGGAATCCGGATTGCTGGTGCGCGCTTGCCGCTGCGGCCGCGGCTGAGTGCGATCTATTGGGCTCTCGCGCTGCTCGCCGTCCCGGGGTTCTTCGCCATGTTTCCAGCGCCTCATGGGCGCTGGTTGCTTGAGAGCGGCCTTGGCGGCATCGTCGGCGATTTTATCGCGGGGCGTGTGGCGAAGCTCTCTTCCGTCGTTCCCCACGCCGTGCTTTGGCCGGGCTTCGGGCTCTTCTTTTTTGTAGCGGGCGCATGGTGCGTTTTCCGGGCCTGCGGTCTTACTCCTAAAATACTTTCGACAGCCCTTCATGGCGAACCGGCGAGGAATGCTGCTCCGTTGAAATTTGAGGCTGAGGCAGAACCTCCGAGCACGGCTCCCGGTCTCACCAGCAAGGTGACAAGTTGGGTTACGCGCTTCTCGCCGCGCGACCACGCGCTCACGGTCCTTGGTCCGGTTCGGGACTCCTGGCTGGCAAAGGCTCGCGTTGAGCCGCGCCTGTCGGGGAGGGCAGAGGAACCCCGGAAAAGAGACGTTGAATCGCCGAAACCGGCTCGCGCCAGCGCATCGTCGCCTTTTGCGGATTGGGGCAGCCGGCCGGCTCCGACTGTGCTTGCCGCCGATGAATTCGAGGCTTTAACCCTCCCGACCGATCTCGGCTCGCTTCAGGTGACTGAGGAACCCCAAAGGGAGTCCCAGAAGGAAACCTTTGAGGACGTGCGCACAGAGGCGTTCGAAGATATCCGGATCGAGCCCTTCTTCGGGCCACGCCGCAGCGCCTCCAACGCAAGCGGCGCGGAAGGCGCCGGTGGCGGCCAGGACCCGGAAACGTCATCGCCGCTTCGCCGCTTCACGGGTAACGCTATCGAGAGCGCCCGCAACGGGGCGCGCCGCATTCTCAAGAATGGGGCTGAGGCGGTCAAACGGCGCAAGCCGCTGATCTACGTGAAGAATGGCGGCGTTGGGCCTGAGGTTTTGGATGACGAGGATGAGGAGAATATCGCCCCGTCGCTTCCTCCGATCACGCTGCTGACGGCGCCGCCGCGCGCCTCGGCCAAGATGAACGCCCACGATCCTGCCCTCATGACGCGCGCCTCTGCGCTGATGAGCGTGCTTGGCGACTTCGGCGTGAAAGGCCGGATATCGGGGATCTATCCCGGCCCTGTGATAACGCTTTTCGAGTTGGAGCCAGCGCGGGGAACAAAGTCTTCGCGGGTGGTCGGATTGGCCGACGATATCGCGCGGTCCATGAGCGCCGTTTCGGCGCGTGTGGCTGTCGTTCCGGGCCGGGATGCGATCGGCATCGAGCTGCCCAATCCCAAGCGCGAAATCGTGGCCTTGAGGGCGATCATCGAGTCAAACGCGTTTCAGGACACGCAGGCCGCGCTTCCGCTCGCTCTCGGCAAGTCCATCGGCGGCGAGCCCATTGTCGTGGACCTCGCCCGGATGCCGCACCTTCTGATTGCGGGCACCACCGGCTCCGGTAAGTCGGTCGGGATCAACACCATGATCCTGTCGCTGCTCTACAGGCTGCCGCCGAGCCAATGCAATTTCATTATGATCGATCCTAAAATGCTGGAGCTGTCCGTCTATGACCGTATCCCGCATTTGCTGGCTCCGGTTGTCACCGACCCCAAGAAAGCGGTTGCTGCGCTGAAGTGGACCGTCAAGGAGATGAACACGCGCTACGAGCTCATGAGCAAGCTCGGCGTCCGCAACATTACGAGTTACAACCAGAAGGTCGCCACGGCTCAACTGCGCGGACAAAAACTGCGGCGTCTGGTGCAGACCGGCTTCGATCCTCGCACGGAGGAGCCGATCGAGGAGGAGGAAATCTACGATCCGGTGTCCATGACCTATATCGTGGTCGTCATCGACGAAATGGCCGACCTCATGATGGTCGCCGGCAAGGACATCGAATATGCCGTTCAGCGTCTTTCACAGATGGCGCGGGCGGCCGGAATACACTTGATCATGGCGACGCAGCGGCCCAGCGTGGATGTGGTCACCGGCACGATCAAGGCCAACTTCCCAAGTCGGATCAGCTTCCAGGTCACGTCGAAAATCGATAGCCGCACCATCATCGGGGAGCAGGGCGCGGAGCAGCTCTTGGGCCAGGGCGATATGCTATACATGGCTTCAGGCGGCCGTATCATCCGGGCTCATGGGCCATTTGTTTCGGACGACGATGTCGAGGCCGTGGCGCGCCATCTAAAAGCGCAAGGCCAACCGTCCTACCGGGACGACATTCTTGAGGATAGCGGCAACTTCGATGACAATACTTCTCCGCGAGGGGAGAATGGCGGCAGCGACCTCTATCATCAGGCCGTCGAAATTGTGCTGAAGGACAGAAAGCCGACGACGAGCTATCTGCAGCGCCGCCTCGGCATCGGATATAACCGCGCCGCGTCGCTGATCGAGCGCATGGAGCAGGAAGGGATCATCGGCGCGCCAAGCAGGACCGGGCGGCGTGAGATCCTGCTCGATGCCGGTCAATAAAGCGTGGTCGCGCCGGGAATATCTCGGCGAGCATGAAATCGCCCAGAATTTGACGCTTTCTTCTAAAACTCATAGCTGCAAGATCGAAAGCTATTCGCACAGGGGCGATCGAACAATGGATCAAGGCCGCAAGGATTCGAGCTTTTACAGAACCGTCGCGCGGTTCGTACGCAGCCTGATGGGGCTATTGATCATAGCGGCCTGGCCGGGACTTGCGCTCGCCCAGGGCGGTGAGACAGAGGTTACAAAAACCACCCCATCGAACCCGCCGCCTGTCGTGTCTGCGCCGGCTCCCGTTCCTCCGGCGCCGGCCGCGCCCGCTCACGTCGCCTCAAAAGCAGCCAGTCCGGTGGGCGGAAGCGGAAGCTCCGGATGGAGAGCGAAAACTGCGCAACCGCCTCAGTCCCCGCCGCAGCCGCAAACGCCGGCCCCGGTCCCGGCCCCGGTTCAGGAGAGCAACCAGGAGATCATTGGCAAGGTCAACGACTATTTCAATAAATTGACGAACCTCGAAGGGACCTTTGTTCAGACCGATCCCGACAATTCTCAGAAACAAGGACGATTTTATTTCGCGCGCCCCGGCAGACTGCGCTTTGATTATAGCCTCCCAAGCCGCCTGAAAATCATTTCCAACGGATATTACCTCGCCATCGAGGACTATGCGCTCAACACGTCCGACAAATATCCGCTTGAGATGACGCCCTTCCGTCTTCTTCTGTCCGAAACGGTCGATCTGGCGAAAGAGGCCAATATCCTTGGCATCGAGCAGGGTCCAGATGTGATCGTCGTGACGGTCGAGGATAAGAAAGGCGACGCGGCGGGCCGGATTAGCCTGTTCTTCGACAAGGAGAACATGAGCCTCAAGCAATGGATCATCACCGACGCCCAAGGTCTCGATACGCGTATCCAGGTCAGCGATCTTGAGCAGAACAAGAGGGTTTCCGCAGAACTTTTTGAGTTCTCAAAGGACGTTGGATTTCACAGGGAATGACCGCAGGATTCACGACAGATTCGCAACTGTCAAGCTCGGAAACTAACATTTTTGATTTGCATCCGGCTTCACACATGCTATTTTACTCACATTGGAAGACTGATGCCAGTCACCATCGGTAGTGCCCCCCCGTCTAGCCGAAGGTATCAGTTTTCCAGCGCCGGCTTCCCTCCCGGCGCATGCGTGAAAACGCAAAGCGCCCAACCTTCGCCGGAGTTGGGCGCTTTTTTTACGCCTATGACATTGCGAATCTCTACCTGGAACATCAACTCCGTCCGCTTGCGGTTTGATCTCGTCGCGCGCTTCTTGAGCGAGGCGAAGCCCGATCTTCTCTGCTTGCAGGAAATCAAGTGCCGGGAGGATCTCTTTCCAGGCGCAGGGTTCAGGGAACTCGGCTACAGCCATATCGCGATCAGCGGTCAGCCCGGCTATCACGGGGTCGCGACGCTTTCCAAACTCCCATTGGAGCCTCTCCCGCGTGAGAGCTTTTGCGGCACAGCCGAAGCGAGGCATCTCGGTTGCGCCGCCGTTTTGCCCGGCGGGGAAAGGATTGCGATCCATAACATTTACGTTCCCGCCGGCGGCGATATCCCGGACCCAGCTCTCAATCCGAAGTTCAAGCAAAAGCTTGCCTATCTGGCTGCTCTCGGCGCCTGGCGTGGAGCGCGCGAAGGCCAATCGCTACTGCTTGGCGATTTCAACGTCGCGCCGCTGGAAACGGATGTCTGGTCCCACAAGCAGTTGCTGAAAGTCGTGAGCCACACGCCGGTGGAAGTGGAGGCGTTGACCAGGGTTCAAGATGAAGGGCGGTGGGTCGATCTTGTCAGGCGCATTATTGCGCCAAGTCAGAAGCTCTACACTTGGTGGAGCTATCGCGCCCGCGATTGGGCGGCCTCGGATCGCGGGCGTCGCCTCGACCACATCTGGGGAAGCGAGGGGATGGCGAAGCGCGCTCTAGGCGCAGCCGTTCTGAAAAATGCGCGCGGTTGGACCGGCCCCTCGGACCATGTGCCCGTAACGCTCGATTTCGCGGCCTAGGGCGTATCCGCTTTTGATGGACTCAACAGCGCGCTCTCGCTCTTGTTTTATCGTGCGTCTTATCGGAAAACCGCTTCATGCTTGTCCGGACGCATTCTAGCTGATGCTTGTCAGTTTGGCGTCCAGGCGGAGGACTCCGGTTTGCCGGCGTTCTCCGCGGCGAGGAGCAACTCCTGACACTCCTTGGGCAAATCGGAGACAAGCATCGGCTTTGCCGGCGCAACCAGCTTTCTCGGTCCTCTCGGTCGAGGCGCCCTCAATTTTTTGAACCAGTCGTCCAGTTCCTGTCCGCAGCCATCCTCGGCTGTGACAGCTGGCTGAGCCACGCATGCGGGGCTCCCTAGAGGACAATTCAGGCGGACATGAAAATGATCGTCGTGGTTGGACCAGGGCCGGATCTTCTGCAGCCATGAGCGATCGTTGCCGGCGATGTCGCAAAGCGCTTTCTTGACGGCGGGGTGCACAAAAATACGGGCGACCTCCGTGTAAGAGGCAGCGCGGCGAAGAAGCCTGACCTGCGCCTCCGTCCACATCTTCGTGTCGGTCGTCAGGGCGGCCTGATTAACCATATTGTCCGCGGCGATATGTTCACGCTCATCGGCAGAAAGCGTGCGAGCGGGCATAAGCGTGTACCAGAGGTCGACATCGAGGCCCATCTGGTGGCTGGCGTGTCCACCCAGCAAAGGGCCTCCGATAGGCTGGGCCATGTCGCCCACAAGGATGCCGGACAAGCCGTCCAACCGTCTCACGTCGCTCGCGAGCCTTTGGATATACGCGATCAGAATCGGATGACCCCAAAAGCGGTTTCGCGACGGTCGCATGGCCTGCCACCCAGGACCGCTGGCGGCGATCTTTTGAGCGCCCGCGACGCAGCCCCGCTCATAGCGTCCGATCGACTGGGGAGCTTGGGCGAGGGACTCTTTCACCGCGCCGAAGGCTTTTTTCGCCTCCTGCTGATCAAACGCGGCGGCGTCTTCCGCGCTGGCTGCGCCGCAAAATGCGGTCACAAGCACGCAGGCGGCGGCGCAAAGGAGGAAACTCTTCACCTTATCGCCCAAAGGGATTCCACGCCGGCCCGTCGGAGCTTGAAGGCGGCTGAGGCGCTTGGACCGGCTGCTGCTCGGGGACTGGCGCGGGAGCAGGTGAAGCTGGCGGCTGCGCGGCGGCGGTTTTTTGGGCGGGCGGTTTCGGCTTCTTTGGGGTGGCGGCCTTCTTCGGCGCGGCAGGCGGTGTGGGCGCTGGCGCGGAAGGCTGGCTCAAGTCAATGCGGATGGGCTTCGTATCGGCCATTTCGGCTGTGCGGGCGGGGTGGGGCGCCGGCGCCGCCATGGCCTGAACATTCTCGCCCGGAGGAGCGACGTTGACGGCAATCCCCGCCAGCATCCATTGCTCGCCAAACAACTGAAAGGCGATATCGAAATTGACCTGTTCAGGCGTAGTCGGGAAAACGCCGGTCACCCGAAGAACCTGCCCATCCTGGATCGACGGGGGCGATGCGAATTTCGGGTTGAAGAACATGATCGGAGAGATGTCGAGCCTTCGCGCGCGCAGTGTTGAAAACGCTTCCGCAAGCCGCGCCGAACTGTTCGTGATCTGGAAATTCGGCGTGCCCATATCACGCAGAACGGAGTAGTTGCCCGTCAGGTTTGCTTGATTGAGAGCGATGATCGCATTGCGGACCATGAGGAGGAGGCGCAAATCGTCGGGGGCAATTGCGGGCTGTGGCGCGGGCTGCGGCGCCTGGGCGGCGGCTGGTTGCGCGTCGGGAGGGACAGGTTCGGATTGAGCCCACGCCGCCGTCAGCCCGAATGGGAGCGTTGCTACCCAGCAAATAAGGCATAAAGCAAATCTTTTGGACATGGCTTCCTCCACCTCGCCAAATACCAACTCTTAGCCACGGTGAAAGGCGACTTCAAGACGAAACGGCCACGCCGTTGGGTTTATGCAAGGGTCCATTGCATGCAAACCACATCAAGTTGTCGAATGGCGGATAGCCGCGAAGGCGCTGCTCGCTTCACAATCGTCATCCCGG
>JBAVVQ010000387.1:0-4464 GCA_049697375.1 Rhodomicrobium sp. | reverse complement strand
CCGGCATTCTCGATAAACTTCGCCATGCCGGTGCCGTTTTCGTCGGCTCCGCCTAGAGATCGGCTCAGTGTGTCGATCACGATGGCGCCTACCGGCGCATCGCCTTCTCTGCTTCCGGCCTTGATCGCCTCGATGAGGAGAGCGAGGTCGGCGCTGTCCGTGCCGAGATTGGGCGCGACGGGGATTAATGCGAACTGGATGTCGTCAGCGGGTTTGAGTTTCAGCGCCTCGCCAGCCGCCGTGACGCGCTTGAGAAAGCCTGTCTGTCCCTCGGATGCGATGTAAACCACTCGCGCCTTCTTAGTGGTGCGGCCCCCATACGGTGTCCCAGACGCGGCGTGTAGCATCAAATCCAGGACGAAAAACGATTTTCCGCACCCTGGCGGACCATAGATCACGCCGAGACCCGAGCTGGGCAGCAGATCATCGATGATCCATTCCTCTTCCAGCACCGGTCGGATGTTTTCGTAGCGTATGAGTGTGAACTTGTTTGGCGGCGTGGGCGGCTGCGGTTCCTCTTCCCACCTTTTTCGGGCCTCTTCATATCCCTGATCGTTTGCGGTTTTGGCCCCGCCCTCTTCGGCGTTGCGTCCGCTACCAGCCTCGCCGCTGGGGTGCGGCTGTTCACCGTGCTCCCCGCCGGGCTCATATTCGTCATCGAGGGTGAAGTGAATACCCTCATCATCCGGCACGAACGTCTTCGCGCTCTCATATCGCCCCCGCGCCTCGGCCCGCTTCCCCTGTCTCAGGTATTCGTTCGTATCCAGTCCCATCACACATCCCCCACTAGCCGCACCTCAAAACCGCGCTCCGTGAATCTCGGGATTCCCAAATCAGTGTGCTTCTGATTCAAGATCCTTTCTGCGCGGGGGGCAGCAGGGATGACGAAGCCTTATTCGATGGACTTGCGTGAGCGCGTTGTGGCGGCCGTTGAGACCGAGGGAATGACACGCCATCAGGCGGCGGCGCGGTTTGGGGTTGCGATCAGTTCCGCCATCAAGTGGGTTGCCCGGTATCGCAAGACAGGAAGCGCCGCGCCTTCAAAGATCGGGGGCTACAAGCCAAGGACCCTTCGCGGCGAGCACGCGGCGTGGCTCACGGCGCGGTGCAAGGAGAAAGACTTCACCATCAGCCAGCTTGTCGAGGAACTCAAAAGCGTTCGCGGGCTGACGGTCGACCGCCGCTCGGTCTGGGAGTTCCTGCACGCCGAGGGACTGAGCCATAAAAAAAACCGCAGCCGCCCAAGAACAGGATCGCAAAGACGTTAAGCGCCGGCGCGAGCAGTGGCGCAAATACCAAGGCCACATCGATCCCAAGCGCCTTGTCTTTATCGATGAGACCTGGACCAAGACCAACATGGCACCGCTTCGCGGATGGGGGCCACGTGGCAGCCGGGTGATAGGCAAGGCTCCATTCAAGCGTTGGAAAACCATGACATTCATCGCGGCGCTCCGCCACGACGGGATCGCAGCGCCGTGTCTCTTCGACGGCCCGATCAACGGCGCGGTGTTTCTCGCCTGGGTTCAAGAGAGCCTGGTTCCGGCGCTGAAGCCAGGTGAAATCGTCATCATGGACAATCTTGGGAGCCATCGTGGCAAAGCTGTGCGGCATGCGATCCGCCAGGCCGGAGCGAAGCTTTTCTTCCTCCCGAAATATTCGCCGGATCTGAACCCGATCGAGCAGGTCTTCTCAAAACTCAAGCACGGGCTCAGAAAAGCGGCGGCCCGCTCCTACGACGCAGTCCTTGAAGCCATCGGCAAACTTCTTGGATCCTACACTCCGAAGGAATGCGCCAACTATGTCAAAAATTGCGGGTATGGAGCCGTCTAAACTCAACCCGCTCTAGTCGTTATTGGCGTAAGTTGCTGTTTTTATTCAGGAGGTGTTTTACAAGCGTTTCGTAAATTGTCGTGAGAATTCATTATGCATGGTGCCGGTTTGTAAAACAGACTGCCAGAATTTTTGCATATGAAAAGAGTGGGCGCGCGGGCCAAAAGCTGCCGACTCTGCATCTCGGGAAAGCAGCGCCCGAATTCGCCCGCATGGGGCCGTTTAGCGCGGTCTTCTCCGAAAAGGCCAAGACAATCCCGCCCTTGACCCATTCCGGAAGTCCCGGTCGCGATGCGGGCAGTTTGCGTTAGGGCGGGGACATGCGGCCATCTTGATGGCAGCGGATTGTTTGGAGGATGGGAAGCCCACTAGGCCCGCAGCATCATTTCGATCACTGTGGTACCGTCCTCGTTCTTTAAGTTTTCGCCTTCCCAGGAAACGCCGGTTTCTGCAAATCCAAGGCCCTCATAAAACCTCTTTGCCGGAGTGTTAAGGCGCAGCAGCGCAACGGTGGTATCATTGTTCTGATCGATAAATTGACGCGCTGAATCCCAAAGCCTCCGGCCGATCTTCTTCCCTTGGAATGCAGGAATAATATAAATCTCAGCTAAACTGTTCTGCTCTGAACCCCGAACTACCGTGCAGAACCCAACTACTTTTTGGTTCACTTTGGCGACAACGGTTTCTGATCCCGGCAGGGAGTTGTTGCGTGAACATCGAACATCGTTTTTGAGTTTTGACTTCCCGTGGCGCGAAGAGACCGAGCGCATCTTATTTGCACCATCAAAGCTACGGCCTTCGTTCGCGGTGTTCGCAAGCCATGATCTATATTGGACCGCTCGAATACCATGCGTATCCTCGGGACCTGCGATGGAGATTTCCACCACCAATAAGAGCTCCTTTCGTTCGGCCTAGGAAGCATGGCATCGCGCGCTCCCCATCGCCCGAACCAAAGGCTACAATTCCACCATCGCTCCATCCGAGAAAGTCTGAATCTTGGCGCGGAGCGCCTAGTCGTAGCCGATAGCCGGCTCCCAAGCAAATTGCCTCCATTTAAAAAATGCTATCGACAGTCCATGACGCACGAGACCTCGAAGCCTGGGCTCCTGGTGATTAGAGATACGGCTATCCCTGCTCATCCGTCGCCGACATGTCGTATTTCGCATCAGCGAAATGTGCAAGCGATTGCCAATTGCGGTCTTTATCGTAGTTCTTGCAATATTGCTCAAATTTATCGGGTTGAACACTTACCCTGATGATGGTTTTGCCAAGCCTTGCGCCGCTTTGAATACGTATGTTTTCGCGCGTTGAAAACGAGGCGAAGTCAAGGAAGATCCCGGTGGGGGCGTCTTTGAATGCGGGCTCCTTCGGCATCATCGCTTGGAAGGCCGGGTAATCCTCGGCATGAATCAGGGGTTCGACTTGGATCATAGTATCCTCCATGATTCCAACGCCATTACTCGCCGTCGCGGCTTGTCCGCGACGGCTCGTTGCGTGCGGGCGCCTTGCGCGGCTAGTAGTCCATCCCGCCCATGCCGCCCGGCATTGGCGCGTGGGCTCCTTCCTTACGAGGCCGCTCAGCGACCATCGCCTCGGTTGTGATCAGGAGTCCTGCAATCGAGGCTGCGCCCTGCAAAGCGTTACGCACGACCTTGGTCGGGTCGATGACGCCTTGGCTGGTGAGATCACCATACTCTCCGGACTGAGCGTTGTAGCCGAAGCTGTAGGTCGTGTTTTCGAGGATCTTGCCAGCGACCACCGCACCGTCTTCGCCTGCGTTGGTTGCGATCAGGCGGGCCGGCCAGGACAGAGCCTTGCGGATGATATTGATACCAACCTTCTGGTCCTCGTTCTCAGACTTTAGCTTTTCAAGGGCGATGGCAGCCCGCAAGAGAGCCACGCCGCCGCCCGGCACGACGCCTTCTTCGACGGCCGCCCTGGTGGCGTGCAAGGCGTCTTCGACGCGGTCTTTGCGCTCCTTCACCTCGATCTCGGTGGCGCCGCCGACTTTGATGATGGCGACGCCGCCGGCGAGCTTTGCCAGCCGCTCCTGCAGCTTCTCTTTGTCATAGTCGGAGGTCGCGTCCTCGATCTGCGCCTTGATCTGATGGATGCGGGCCTCGATGGCCTTCTTCTGGCCAGCGCCGTCGATGATTGTCGTATTGTCCTTGTCGATCGAGACGCGCTTGGCGCGGCCAAGCATCTCAAGCGTGACATTCTCAAGCTTGATGCCGAGGTCTTCGGCGATCAATGTGCCAGCCGTCACGGTGGCGATGTCTTCAAGCAAAGCCTTCCGCCGGTCGCCAAAGCCCGGCGCTTTGACCGCCGCCACCTTCAGGCCACCGCGCAATTTGTTGACGACCAGCGTCGCCAGCGCCTCGCCCTCGATGTCCTCCGCAATGATGAGGAGCGGCTTGCCAGTCTGGACGATCGCCTCCAGCAAAGGCAGCATCGACTGGAGCGAGGCGACCTTCTTCTCGTTGATGAGAATGTAGGCGTCCTCCAGTTCAACCACCATCTTCTCCGCGTTGGTGACGAAATAGGGGGAGATGTAGCCGCGATCGAACTGCATGCCTTCGACCACGTCGAGTTCGGTCGCAAGCGACTTGGCTTCCTCAACCGTGATGACGCCTT
>JBAVVQ010000386.1:0-2123 GCA_049697375.1 Rhodomicrobium sp. | reverse complement strand
GGCGCCGGTTATAATAATGAATTTCCATGTCGAAGGCGCTGGCGCGCTTGGCGATCGCCTGTCCAATCTTACCCAGTCCCATAATGCCGAGCCGCTTGCCGTCGAGCCTGCGCCCAATGAGCTGCATCGGCTGCCAACCGCCCCACTTCTTGTCCTTTAGAAGCCGCTCGCCTTCCGGCGCTCGCCGGGCCGAGCCGAGGATGAGAAGCATCGCGATTTCAGCGGTGGCGATAGTGACGGCGTCCGGCGTGTTCGCCACGCGAATGCCCCGCGCTTTCGCCGCCGCAAGGTCGATATGCTCGAAGCCTACGGAATAGGTGGCGATCACGCGAAGCGATGGCGGCAGCCGGCCGATCACGTCCGCGGTGAACTTCTCCGTGAGCGTGACAAGGGCGGCGTCCTTGCCTTGGCAGCGCGCGACAAGCTCGTCCGCGCTCATGATGTGATCGTCTTCGTCCAGGTCGAGATCGTAATCGCGGCGCGCGCGCTCGATGACGGCGGGGCTCAAAATCCGCGTCACCAGAAGTTTGGGCTTCGTCACTGTTGTCGCCTCCGGTTTGTGCCTCAAATCGCGCGCGGCGGCGCGGATGGCAAGGCGAATCTCAACTGTTGACTCTCGTTCAGCCTTTTAAAGCCGAGTCCATAGATGAGGCAGCGCGGAGACAAGCAGAGCTATGCCCGACGCCGTCAGGAGGGTGAGCACGACCTTCCGGAACGCCTCCTCGCTTAAGCCGATGTAAAGGCGCGCGCCGAGCAACACCGGTATTAGCATGGCAGGGGCGACAATCGCGAACATTGGCAGCATTTCGCGAGTGACCGCCCCGGTCGCGAGGTACGCGGCCATCGTGAAAGCCAAGGTCGTTAAATTGAAATTCTGGATGATGCTGCGCTGTGTTTTCTTTTCCATTCCGCGCAAGCTGCACCACAATGTCGGAATAGCCCCGGTAAATCCGCCAAGTCCGCCGCATATTCCTCCCAGAAGGCCGAAAAGCCCATCGGCGAAAGGTCCGCCGTCCGGCACATGAGGAAGGCGCCGCGCAAACAGCATCAGGGGACACCAAACAATCAGCAGAGCGCCGAGGAGAGCTTTGAACAAGTCCACATCGAGCACCCCCAAAAGGAAAACGCCAAGCGGTATGCCGGCAATCCCGCCAATCAGGAACGGAAGCAAAAGGCGAAGATCGAAGCCGCGTCTCACGGTCAACGCAGCAATGATTTGGCCGCTAAGCCCACCGAAGACCGCGAGCGCCGCGGCGAGCTTGGGCTCCACAGTCCACGCCCAGAACGATATGGCCACAAGGCTGAAGGCGAAACCGGACAGGCCTTGAACGAAGCCGGCGACGATTGCTCCAAGCGCGATAAAAAAAACGGGACCGTCCAAATGCCCTCCAGCAGCGGGCGCAATTTGGTTTGAAGCGATGCTCCGGGAAAAAATTCGAGAATTCCCTTGCGCATTCATGGGAATATTAGGCTTGGCCGAAGAGCGATGTCATGCCAAAGTTCGTCGGAATCCTGCCAACACTCTGCGGCTGGCGCTGCTCGCTTCCCATATCGTATTTGCTACCGCCTGAACGGCCATGAGGTCATCGTCCTGTGTGTCCCGCGGCGTTCAGCGTGAACGAGCCGTCGAGAAGAAGGGGACCGAACCATGACCGAGCGTGAGCCGAAGCCGCAAAACGCCATCCGTTCCGGGCGGGCCGAAACCCGGCAGGATTTGGGGGTGCCCGAGGTCGATCTCCTGACTCCGCTGAAACTGCGGGGCGTGACTTTCCGCAATCGCATCGCCGTCTCGCCCATGTGCCAATATTCGGCCGAGAACGGCTTCGCCAACGACTGGCATCTTGTGCATCTCGGCAGCCGGGCGGCGGGGGGCGCGGGGCTTGTCATCGTGGAGGCGACGGCGGTTGTGCCCGAGGGGCGCATCACGCCGAAGGATGTGGGGCTCTGGTCCGATGAGCATATCGAGCCGCTTGCGCGAATAGCGCGATTCGTCGAGGGACAGGGCGCGGTTCCTGGCATTCAGCTTGCCCATGCGGGGCGCAAAGCGAGCCGCGACGTGCCCTGGAAGGGCGGCGCAGCGCTTAGCCCTGCGAAAGGGGGCTGGCAGGTGGTCGGCCCGAGCC
>JBAVVQ010000385.1:0-5600 GCA_049697375.1 Rhodomicrobium sp. | reverse complement strand
GTCGCCTCGGCGGCCATCGCATGGCACACCTGGGCGTTATAGGCGTCGTACATCTCGACGTCCTCCTGGTAGCCCATGCGTACAAAGTCCAGTCTATTGTGGGCGAACCATGCCTCGATCGTGTTGTCGGCGTTGCCCCCCTGGATAAAGCAGACCGGTTCTCCCGCCAGATCGGCGAGATGCCGGGCCTTTGAGGACTCGGGAACCATGACGGATATGGACTGGTGGAATATTGTTGGCCCGGGGACGATTTTGCCGGCGAGATTTTCTTCGATGATCTCGGACGCGCTCAGGAAGAAGATGTCATCGGTTCCGTTGCGAACGGCGTCGAAGGCGACCGAGCTGTCATATTGGTGAAATTCGAGACGGCCGTCAGGCGGAAGCACGGCGGCCCCGATAGCCCGGCACATATCGAGCAGCAGGCCCCGCGCAACGTGGTTCGATCCGACATCGACAAGACCCGGACGCGAAACGGCGCCGCATCTGATGACTCCCTGCGACTTGATGCGATCGAGCACGGGTCCGGCCCAACTCTCGGACGAGACAGTTGGCGCAAGAATGAGCGAGACGAGCGCAACGAAGAGACGCATGCAGCACCTGTGTCTTGAAATGGAGCGGCGGCGCCATAGCGCAGATCTTGCGCGAGGCTCCGTTATAATCTGGCAAACTCTCAGGAAGCGTATTGAAGCCCGCTGGGACTCGATTTTGGATACCCTGCCGCTTGTCTTCGGGCACGACGCCAATGGCTTTGCAACCCTGGCCATCATAGTGCGGATAAGTGTCGATGTCTTTCTCCGGTATCATGGCGTAAACGCCAGGAAGCGGCGGGACCTCTTCCCTCAAGCGCGCCGGATCGAACCCGGACAGCAGACTGTCGGTAATGGGCGAGTTCGTGTCCCTCGGTCCAAGATATTTCTGCTCGAAGCCTGCGGGGGCGTATTGGTTGAAGGCTTGAGAGTCGCCTGCGGCGAGCGCCTCTTTTTCGTCCGGCAGCTGCGAAAGCGCGGGCCGGCCGAAAATATCGTTAATGGTCTCGATGATGGCGTTATGGTCGCCTTCCGCGTGAGAGACGGCATGGACGCGCGCATAAGGCGAGATCAAGAGCAGCGGAACCCGAACGCCGCGGGCCAGCGGCAATTTGTCTGAACCGTAAGCGAGGATGCGCGGCTGCACGTGGTCGTAGTATCCATCGGATTCATCGTAAGTAATGATGATTGCGCTTTGTCTCCAGATGTCGGGATGCTTTGCAATCGCGTTGATGATCCGCGCCGCAGCGCTTTCGCTAATCTGGCGGTCGGCGTAAGCGGGATGGTCGTCATCGCCGGACTTCGTCATGTTGATCGCGCGGATCTCGGCGGACGTAAGGCCAGCCGTATTCGGGTAGTTCTTGTTCTGGATGGGCGGCGTTACATTCGGGTATTTTATGTTGTAGAAGCCGCCGCGAATGTAGAATACGCCGCTCTCGGGCAAGTCGTGTCTCTCGATGTCCTTGAAGAAATCGCTCTCGCTCCGGAAATTCTCGCGAAGCGCGGGGTTGTTGGCGAGGTACCCAAAATATTGCGGGCCTTGGTGGTGGCTGACATAGCCAGCATGCGATGCGATCCCAGAGGCATCGGCGCCATAAGTTTCAACGCCGTAGCCGTTCTGATACCAGCGCCAATCGATCTGCTTGGCGTTCAGGCTGGCGATGTAGGGGATATCCTGCTTGATGTCGGCAAGATCGTTGATTTTATCGTTGTCGTGGCTGGTGATTTCCTCAACGGCTTTCCCCATTAGCGTGAGCGGCACCGAAGCGGAAGTAAGATTTGGAGCGTCGTTTGTGGTGGTTGTGGCGGCGGCGTTCGTCGTCGTAGTCACAGAACCGTAGAACTCCGAATCGGGATACCCGGCCGCTGCATTGCCTGGCGCGCCAGCGGGTTGGCGATTGACCGTCGTCTTGTCGAATTCCGATCCCCACAAGGGCTGCGGGTCGTTCAAGAGCGGGACGCCCTGTGTCACGCCGGTTCCGGTGTACGTCGCGCCGTTGATCGTGCCGCTGATCGTGCCGGCCACGCCATTGGCTTCTTCCGGATGCTTGACCCACTGAGTTTCGCCCGATTGGCCAGCGATCATTGCGATGGCGTTCGGCGTGGACGGCGCGTCTTCCGTCGCGAATATGTTGTCGAAGATCGTGAAGCGGCTCGCATAGCGCCAGAAGAAGGGGATGGTGTCGCAATCGATATGCGACATCACGAGATTCGCAAATTGCTTGCCCTTGAGCTGGTTGGCCGCGCTGGGAGTTGTTGAGGTATACTTGTCGTACTCGACTTGCGCGAACTTATCCATTTGCGGCGCGCCGTTCACGACGTCCAGCTTCCTGGCCAGGCCCGTATGCGAGTGGTCGACGCTATCGGTGAAGGTTGCGTTCTGGGCGGGGCCGATCAGAAAGGGCTGAACCGTTACGGCGCCGCCATTCACATCTTTATAGGTTTGCGTAAAACCAGGTGTATCGGCTGCGGAGCGCGGCTTTGCGCCGTCGGAATAAATCCCGTTGACCCCCGGCAAAGTGCCGTACTCATTGTCGAACGAGTGGTTCTCGTTGAAAATCACAAAGACATACTTAACCTTTTCACGCAAATGACGAATGAGTTCTTCTCTCTCGCGCTCATCCTTTATCCCGTCGCCGGATTTGTTATGCAGATGAGGCGCCACATCGGAAGCCGGGTCTGGCTGGATCGCCACTAACGGCGCCGTTTGCGCAGAAGTCCCCGTCGCCAGCGCCAACTGTAGGAGAGCCGCAGCCGAAACGAATGCGGTCGCCGTTCTGAAGCACGTGTTCATTGGGTAAATCCCCGGACGAAGGCAAATAACAACGCATTACCGGCGGTGGCGGTAAATGGCTTTTTTATAAGTTTCACACAGTTAATCGGCGGGCATGGCGTGCGCGGCTTGCCCGCGATACCCCTTAAGGGGGACTGGTCGTGGAGCTCCAAACCGCACAACTTCGTCGAAACTCTTGGCGGTTTGCCCAAAGCGGGCTTTGCGAGTGCGCGCGAATCTTATCAACTACCGCGGGACGGTGAAACGCCAAGGCGCAAGTGTTTGTTGAGGAGAATTGTAAAAGTCTCCATTTCTCTGCGGATCGTGGCGGCGTTTCGGGGGAGGGCTGATGAGCCAGGTCAATGAGCAGACGTTCGTTCTGATTACCGGCATGTCCGGGGCCGGCAGGAGCACCGCCGCGAAGGCGCTGGAGGATCTCGGCTGGTTCGTGATCGACAACCTGCCCCCCGGACTTCTGTTCTCATTGGCCGAGGAGGCGGGGCGGGTGAAGCTGGCCGCCAACAAGGTGGCGGCAGTGGTGGACGTGCGCTCACTCGCATTTACCTCCGACCTGAACGCGGCCATCGAGGAGCTGGTCGGCCGCGGCATCGGCGTGCGGGCGCTTTTCCTTGAGGCGAGCGACGACGTTCTGGTCCGCCGGTTCGAAAACGTACGCCGTCCGCACCCCCTCCAGGCCGACGGGCGCCTGATAGACGGCATCGAACGGGAGCGCGGCATCCTGCGCGAAGTCCGGGCCAATGCGGCCCTGGTGATCGACACCTCCAACCTTAACGTGCACGAACTCCGCAAAAAGATCGTCTCTTTCTTTGGAGGCGAGCAGCGTCCCGGCCCGATGATCAGCGTGGTCTCCTTCGGATACAAGAACGGCCTGCCGGTCGACGCCGACCTCGTTTTGGACTGCCGCTTCCTGCCCAACCCTCACTGGGAGCCGGAACTTCGCCCCATGAGCGGGTTAGACGCCCCCGTTCGAGAGTACGTGCTACGACAATCCGGTGCAAAAGAGTTCCTGGACGCGTATGTGGACCTGTTCGGCGTTGTGGCCGCGGGCTACACCCGTGAGGGCAAAAGCTACGCCACTTTGGCCGTGGGCTGCACCGGGGGCCGGCACCGCAGCGTCGCCATGGCGGAGGAGCTGGGCGCAAGGCTGCGCGAGCGCGGCATGGAGGTTCGAGTGAACCACCGGGATGTGGGTGAACAGTGATTAAGGGCGCGCCAGATCTCAAAGTCGTCGCCCTCGGGGGCGGTCATGGGTTGCACGCGTCCCTCTCGGCTCTCAGGAGGATCACCGGCAACCTGACGGCGATCGTGACCGTCGCCGACGACGGTGGCTCCAGCGGCCGGCTCAGGCGCGAGCTGGGCGTGCTCCCTCCGGGCGATCTGCGGATGGCGCTGGCGGCGCTATGCGGGGACGACGAGTGGGGACAAACTTGGAACAGGGTCGTCCAGCACCGCTTCAGGAGCGAGGGCGAGTTGCGTGGCCACGCGGTCGGCAACCTGCTGATCGTGGCGCTCTGGGAATTGATGGACGACCCCGTGAAGGCGCTGGACTGGGTTGGCCGGCTGCTCGGCGCGCAAGGCCGGGTGCTGCCGATGGCGCTGGCGCCGCTGGACATTCAGGCCGAGGTGGAGCTGGACGGCGCGATCAGGACCGTGCATGGCCAGGTTGCCTGCGCGCTCACTTCCGGCCGGGTGCGCTCGATCTCGCTCGTCCCGCCGAATCCGCCGGTGTCGCCAGAGGCGATCCAGGCCATTCGTGATGCCGACTGGGTGGTCTTCGGTCCTGGCTCGTGGTTTACAAGCGTGCTCCCGCATCTCAAGGTCCCGGAATTGGCCAAGGCCCTGCATTCGACCAACGCCCGCCGATTGGTCATCCTCAACCTTGCTCCCCAGGTCGGCGAGACCGCCGGCTTCTCGCCCCAGGAGCACCTGGAGGCGCTTCGCATGCATGCCCCCTCTCTTCGGATCGACGCTGTCCTCGCCGACGCTTCGGTGGTGGAGGATTCGGTCGAGCTGGAGAAAGCCGCGGCGGCCCTCGGCGCTCGTCTGGTTTTGGGCGATGTGCGGGTTACGGACGGTTCTCCCCGGCACGATGGACCCCGCCTTGCCGTGCTTTTGGATGAGATTTTCTGTGTCCGGGCCCCGCTTGGCCGGCGCCGCGAATCAGGTGCGGGGCTCAAAGATCAAAAAGCCGCTTGGCATAAAGGGGGAGAGATCAAGAGGCTATGCCGTGCAGGCGGCGACCAGACCTGAAGTCGACTAACGCTTCCTTTTTGGAAATCCCGCACACGAGTTCAGCGACGGGAAAACCTAGGCATCTTAAGCCGTCTCTAGCCGAGCGAATTTAACATTTGAGTTCCGCCTGCCGCGGGTTCGCGTTCAAATGTCGGAATCGGACCACTGAATTTGGGCTTCATCCTTCGACAAGCTCAGGATGAGGTTGAGCGATTTCAATCGCTTAGACCTCATGGTGAGCTTGTCGAACCATGGGCCACATCGTTTTCAGCAGCCTTGCTGGCGTGCGCATTTGAGTCCATCAAAAGCGGATACGATCTAGATCAACCCGCCTTTAATCGGAAGCGATTAAAGGCGGAAAAGTTGATCGATTCTAAAGTGCTAGAGCAGCTTATCCGCGTCCAAAAGGACGCGGGCTGCGCTAGTGGATTGCACCATTTAAATAGTCTGGTTGCGGTTATTTGCGAACACTGATTCCCTCGCCTTCGCGAACGGGCGAGGGAAGATTTGATGGTTCACAAGCGCTATATCATTGATCTAACGCACGA
>JBAVVQ010000384.1:0-5871 GCA_049697375.1 Rhodomicrobium sp. | reverse complement strand
GGTGAAGACGATCCGATTCTATAGGGGAAAGAGTGTGCCCGGTTATGCCTCGGCGCCGAAGGGAACGGCGCCCGAGGGCATTCCTTGAGCGTTGAGGGTGATCCGCTCAACCTTCGCCTCGGCCCGTTTCAGGAGTTGGTCGCAATGCGCGCGCAACGCTTCGCCGCGCTCGTAAATATCGATGGACTGCTCGAGCTCGACATCGCCGCGCTCCAGCCGCGTCACAATTTGCTCGAGTTCCTTCAGCGCTGTCTCGAAACTCATTACTCTGATGTCAGCAAAAGGCACGCGAGGCTGGCGCGACGCCGCCTCCGGAATTGTGTCGGTCTGCATGGTCGTCCCTCAAAAATTTTCCAAAAGCGTCTGTACGTGAACCGCCACCGAGCGGCCAAGGGCGGCCAGATCGTAACCGCCTTCGAGCACAGAAACCACACGCCCACCGCAGCGTTCCCTGGCAACGTCGATCAGCTTTTGCGTTACCCAGGCGTAGTCGTCCTCGAAAAGATTGAGATTTCCCAGGGGATCTGAGTGGTGCCCGTCAAAGCCCGCCGACATAATCAAAAGATCGGGAGCGTGCCTGTGGAGCGCGGGCAAGACAACCGTCTCAAAGGCCTCGCGAAACTCGGCGCCTCCGTCACCGGCGCGAAGCGGGGCGTTCACGATGTTCCCAGTCTCGCCGCGCTCGGTGACGCCGCCAGTGCCCGGGAAGAGCGGCATCTGGTGGGTGGACGCATAGAACATCGACGGGTGATGCCAGAAGATGGCTTGGGTTCCATTCCCGTGATGCAGATCGAAGTCGACGACTGCGACCCGCTCCGCCCCATAAACGGCCTGCGCGTGAAACGCCGCGACAGCCGCGTTGTTGAATAGGCAGAAGCCCATCGCTTTTGCGATCTCGGCATGGTGGCCCGGCGGCCGAATGCAGCAGAACGCATTGTTGGCTTTGCCTTGCATCACCTCATCGACACCGTAGATTGCAGCGCCCGCGGCGTGCAAGGCCGCCTCCCAACTCCCGGGCGAAATGATGGTGTCGCCGTCGTCGAGCGCGATGAGATCGGTCTTCGGCTGCTTCTTTTCCAGCTGATCGACGTAGGCTCTCGGGTGCGCCCGCGCGACTTGGTCAGGCGTTGCGGCCGGAGCTTCGACGGTGATCAAATTCTGGAATCGCGCCGATGAGAGGGCCTGCTCGATGGCCTTCATCCGCTCAGGCCGTTCCGGGTGCCACTCGCCCGTGTCATGATTGATAAACGAAGAGTGCGTTATCTGCAGCGTGGTCATGAAAGTGCTCTATCCTGCCTGCTTGCTGACGAGCGCCTTCAACGGCACGGGCGCCTTGCTATCCTCGGGCACAAAAAAGTCGGGCGCCAGATCCTCGCTCGGATCAATCCGATAATGGTCGAACTCGCGCCTGCCGTTCTCCCAAAGAAGCGTGTCGTCGATGCAGAAGTTGCCCGTGAATTCACGCGACCGCTTTGTGAGAATGACATGCGCCGCATCCGCCAGGATGTCGGCCTTCCGGCTCGCCCGCATCAGCTTATCGCCGCCAAGCAAATTCGCAATCGCCGCCGTGGCGATTGTCGTGCGGGGCCACAATGCGTTCACGGCGATCCCGTCGCGTTTCAGTTCGGCCGACAGTCCTAGCACGCACAGGCTCATGTTATATTTGGAAATGGTGTAGGCGACGTGAGGCGCGAACCAACGTGGATTGAGATCGAGCGGTGGCGAAAGCATGAGGATGTGGGGGTTTTCCGCCTTCTTAAGGTAGGGAATGCATGTCTTCGAGGTGAGGAACGTTCCCCGCCCGTTGATCTCGTGCATCAGATCGTACCGTTTCATGTCGGTGTGCACGGTCGGCGTCAGGGAGATGGCGCTTGCGTTGTTGATGCAGATGTCGATTCCACCGAAATGGTTCGCGGTTTGCTCGGCCGCCGCCTGCACCTGATCCTCAAACCGGATATCACAGAGGATGGGAAGCGCCTTTCCGCCCTCCTGCTCGATCTCGGCGGCGGCGGTGTAAATAGTCCCTGGCAGTTTGGGATGCGGGTCCGATGTTTTGGCGGCGATGGCGATATTTGCGCCGTCTCTCGCCGCCCGGAGCGCAATAGCCAAGCCGATGCCTCGGCTTCCGCCCGTGATAAAGAGCGTTTTCCTATGAAGCGTTCCCATTCCTACTGCCTTTTGCTTTTTTTGTCATGACAGCCGCGATCCGCCTCTCATTCCCACACGAGCCGCCACGACTTGTATAATGCCATCTTAAAGCGCAGGACGGGCGCTTTTTTTCAAGAACGCGGCAAACGCCGCCGCGGCCTCATCGGACTTGATCCTCTCTAGAAAAAGCGCGCCCTCTTCTTCCATACGGGATTTGAGTGCGGCCGTGTCGCCGTGCAGGAGCCGCCTCGCCAGGCGCATGCCTTCGCGCGGCTTCTTCGCCAGCGCCTCGGCTGCCGCGAGCGTTGTGCTTTCCAGTTCCTCTGAAGGAACGACAGCGTTGACGAGACCGGCTTCCTTCGCCTGTTCGGCCGACCACGGAGCGCCCAGCACCAAAAGCTCGAATGCGCGCGCATGGCCGAGGACGCGCGGGCCGAGAAGGCTCGATCCGGCTTCGGGCACGAGGCCGAGATCGACGAAAGGCGTCTGCAGCACGGCGCGCGGACTGGCGAAAACCATATCGCAATGGAACATCAGCGTGGTCCCGATGCCAACTGCAGGGCCGTCAGCCGCCGCAATGAGGGGCTTGTCGCATTCGACGAGAGCCTTCAGAAACTCGAAGCCGTGCCGAATGGCGCCGCCCTGGCTTGCCGCCAGAAAATCCGCAATATCGTTGCCCGCGCAGAACGCGCCCGGCTGACCGAAGATGACGGTTACGGCCACCTCATCATTCGCATTCGCGCTGTTAAGCGCTTCGGCGAGCGCGGCATACATGGCCGCCGTCAGCGCGTTTTTCTTTTCAGGCCGATTCAGCCGAAGGATTTGGACAGCGCCTTCGCGGCTGATTTCGACGTGCCCGCTCATGCTAGCGCAACCCTAGAACGGTTTCAGCCCGACTAACCGTCTCATGTTCGCTCGAAACGGCATGTTTCAGCCCTTCCGTCTCGCCCATCAGGTTTTCGGCGAAATGGCGCGCCTCCAACACCTTCGCCTCTGGCTGTGTTCCGTGAGCGTCCTCGCCCCGCATCGCCGAAAGCGCGCCCTTGGCAAGATATGTTCCGCCGCATGCGATGCCGAACAGCCGCAGGAACGGCGTTGCTCCCGCGAGCGCGGCATTCCGGTTTTCAGGCAGCGTCCTGAGAAGCCAGCCGCTCGCCTCTTCCAGCGCTGCAACGCTCGCTTCGAGGCGCTCGCCCGTCTGGCCAAAGGCGGATTCGTTCGCCGCCTTGACGCCGCGAACAGTCTCCTTAAGCCCGGCGATAAAGTCGTAAACGGTCTCTCCGCCATTCAAAGGCACTTTGCGCGTGACAAGATCGATGGCCTGAATGCCGTTCGTGCCCTCGTAGATCGGGGCGATCCGCGCATCGCGATAATATTGCGCGGCGCCCGTCTCCTCGATGTAACCCATGCCGCCATGCACCTGGATGCCATCGGAGGCGACCTCCACGCCGGTATCGGTCGAGTGCGCTTTGACCACAGGCGTGAGCAGCGCCGCTTCCGTGTGAGCGCGTTCGCGCTCTTTTTCGTCGGGCGAACGATGGGCGATATCCATCGCGACCGAGGTCGCATAGCAGATCGCCCGCACCGCGTTCGTCTTGGCCTTCATCGTAAGCAGCATCCGCTTCACATCCGGATGCTCGATAATGGCGACGGACTGATCCAGCCCTGTGCTTTCCGTCGCCCCTTGCTTGCGCTCGCGCGCATAATTGAGCGCCTGCTGGAAAGCGCGCTCGGCGATGCCCACGCCTTGAGCGCCAACGCCAAGGCGCGCTTCGATCATCATGGTGAACATCGCGCGCAAGCCATTGTGAGGCCCGCCGACCAGCCAGCCGGTCGCGCCGCCGTGGTCGCCGTAATTCAAGACCGCTGTCGGACTGCCATGAATGCCGAGCTTGTGCTCAAGCTTGGTGCAGGTTACGTCGTTCCGCTGCCCAAGCGAGCCGTCGTCATTCACGAAGTATTTCGGGATGAGGAACAGCGACAGCCCTTTGGTTCCGGGAGGCGCATCCGGCAGGCGCGCGAGCACCATGTGGATGATATTCTCCGTCATCGGGTGCTCGCCGTAAGTGATGAAGATCTTCGTGCCCGTGAGCTTATAGGAGCCGTCGCCAGCCGGAACTGCGCGCATCTTCACGAAACGCAAGTCAGAGCCTGCCTGCGGCTCGGTGAGCTGCATCGAACCGGTCCATTCGCCGGTGACAAGCTTCGGCAGATATTTGCGCTGCAGTTCCTGCGAGCCGTGCGCGATGATCGCATGCACGCCGGCCTGGGTGAGCAGCGGATTAAGCCCGTAGGCCATATTGGCGCCGTTCCACATCTCTGTGAGGGCCATGGACAGCGAGAACGGCAGCCCCTGTCCGCCATATTCGCATGGCACAGCCACGCTTCCCCAGCCGCCATCGACCCACTTGCGATAGGCTTCCGTGAAGCCGTCCGGCATGACAACTTCGCCGTTGACGAGCCGGGCGCCCTGCTCGTCGCTGGCCCGGTTCGTAGGGGCGAGTTCCTCGTTCGCAAACCGCGCCGCCTCTTCCAGGATCGCCATCGAGGTGTCCATGTCGAGATCCTCGAACAGGCCGCGCTCGATAAGCTGCGGAAAGCCAGCGATATGATTGAGCGTGAAGGCGATGTCTGCGACAGGCGCGCGATAGGTCATTGATCCTCCCCTGCATGCGCAGCGATCGGGGAAAGCCGTGTTTGGCAGGTTTGCTTTCCGGATCTGTCGAGACGCTACAGTAATCCCAATTCGGTCTGCTAGAAATATGGTTTGTGGGCTTGCTGTCCATGCTTAGATGCATAGGCAAAACGGAAATATCTGAAGGCGCTTCACAGAGCGGACATGATCCTTAAGGCGGACGGAAAGAGGATTACGCGGTCTTGTCGCCTTACGAGTGGAGGCGAATCTATGCCCGGCTTCCTCCTACGAAAAGGCCCGCGAGCCGGAGTTCGCGAGCCTTGGAAGTCTTCATGATGACGGCGCTGTTCAGGCCGCCCGCCGCACGCCCGTTTGCTGGATTGCCGAAAGCTGCCAGCCCTCAGCCGCGTAACGGTGATCGCGGCGGAACGTCCAAAGCTCCACCACCTCCTCCGGTGTAGTTCTGTCGCCTGAAACAACGCGTCCCGTTGCGACGTCCACCGTAGCGTCGATGATCGTGTATTTCATCGCAACCGTCGCGTAATCGCTTCCATTCTCGGTCCAGGCCTCCGACAGATCGCCCTGGATGAATTTCGCGTTCGAGACCTCGTTATGGACGCCCTTGCGCTTGTTTTCCGCAAGATCGCCGCTGAGATATGAAAGCATCTCCGGCGTCATGAAGGCCCCGAGCGTATTGACATCTTGGCGGCTATAAGCGTCCTGGATCGTGGTCAGAAGCTTTTCGAAGGCCTGATAGTCCTCCGGCTTGATCTCAATCGGGCCTGACGGGTTCTGCGCCGATCCGCCGCCGCCTGCCCAAGGCCGGTTGCTGGCCTCCATCGGGTTGGCCGCCTTTCGTGTGGCAAAGGGCGATGCCCCGCCGGCGCCTGCGTATTGAGGCTGATTGCGCCTGCGGAAAAGGCCCATCACGAAATAAATGACTCCACCGATCAACGCCACTTGAAGGAGGAGGCCTATGATGGATGCAAAGCCGGTCAGTCCGCCGAAGAGCCCCGCACCGGACAAAAGGCCGAACAGGCCCGCTCCGAGCAAACCGCCCACGAGCATGGAGCCGAACCCGCCAAAGC
>JBAVVQ010000383.1:0-2548 GCA_049697375.1 Rhodomicrobium sp. | reverse complement strand
TTTTTCGGCATCAGCGAAGCGCTGCTTAAAAAACGTGCACTGAACTCGGTGCTGGCGTACTCCAATCCGCTCGGAGCGCTCGCGAACCAGGTCAGAGTGACGCGCGGAGCCGTCAACGAATACGAAGTCGATCTCGGATCTCCGGAAATCCCTTATCGGGCGGTCGATATTTTCGCTTCACTCCTCGCCGAGGACCTGGATTACGTTCTTGTCATGGTGCAGCAGCGCAGCATGGCCGCCATGATCGAGCGGCAACTCACGCACCGGGGCGCCGCCCGTTCTGTTTCCGCGATGGCGGCGGTGCTGGCTCACGAAATTAAAAATCCGCTTTCGGGAATTCGGGGCGCGGCGCAACTCCTGGAGGCGGGCTCCGCCGAGGAAGACCGCCCGCTCGCTCACCTCATCACCGAGGAGACGGACCGCATCCGCAATCTCGTCGACCGCATGGAGGTGTTCGGGGATGAGCGTCCTGTTCACAAAGAGTCCGTCAATATTCATACGGTGCTGGATCATGTCAGGCAGATCGCCCGCGCGGGATTTGCGCGCCATCTGACGATCACGCAAAGCTACGATCCAAGCCTTCCGGCCGTGCCTGGCAATCGCGACAAGCTCATCCAGGCTTTCCTCAATCTCGTCAAAAACAGCGCCGACGCTATCGGTGACAAGCCGGACGGACACATCACTCTGTCGACAGCGTTCCGTCCCGGCTTGAGCCTCAGGCTGCCCAATTCGGATTCGAGCGTGCGGCTGCCTCTGGAAATCTGCGTTTCGGACAATGGCGGGGGCGTTCCGGAAGATGTCAGGCCGCATCTCTTCGAGCCATTCGTGACAACCAAAGCGAAAGGCGCAGGGCTTGGCCTTGCTCTTGTCGCAAAGATCGTCGGCGATCATGGCGGCGTCATCGAGTGCGAATCGCGCAAGCGTCAGACGACGTTCCGCATGCTTCTGCCAATGTACAAATCATCCGCGCGTAAGAATGGAGGGCGATAAAATGGGCCGCGGAAATGTCCTCATAGCCGACGATGACGCGGCAATTCGCACGGTCGTAAATCAGGCCCTCGCGCGCGCCGGCTATAGCGCGCGGGCGACGAGCAATGCGGCGACGCTCTGGAACTGGATCAGCCAGGGCGAGGGCGATGTCGTGATCACCGATGTGATCATGCCCGACGAGAACGCCTTCGATCTTATTCCGCGCATCAAGAAACTAAGGCCGGAGCTGCCTATCATCGTCATGAGCGCCCAAAACACGTTCATGACAGCCATCACGGCCGCAGAGCGCGGCGCTTACGAATATCTGCCGAAGCCCTTTGATCTGAAGGAACTTGTCGCCGTCGTCGGCCGCGCGCTGCGGGAGCCGAAGGTCGCAAAATCCTCGATCGCGAACGAAGGAGATAGCGAGAACCTTCCGCTTATCGGCCGCTCGCCGTCCATGCAGGATGTCTACCGGGTGATGGCGCGTCTGATGCACACCGACTTGACGGTCCTGATCACCGGCGACTCCGGGACAGGCAAGGAGCTTGTCGCGCGCGCGCTTCATGACTACGGCCAGCGGCGGAAGGGGCCGTTCGTCGCCATCAACATGGCGGCGATCCCGCGCGAGTTGATCGAATCGGAACTGTTCGGTCATGAGAAAGGAGCCTTCACCGGCGCGGCGCAACGCTCGGTTGGCCGTTTCGAGCAGGCGGACGGAGGAACGCTGTTCCTCGACGAAATCGGCGATATGCCGATGGAAGCGCAGACGCGGCTTCTCCGTGTGCTGCAGGAGGGCGAGTACATGACGGTCGGCGGCCGCGTGCCGATCAAGACCGACGTGCGCATCATCGCCGCCACCAACAAAAGCCTTGAAAATCAGATTTCGCTGGGGCTCTTCCGCGAAGATCTCTATTACCGGCTCAATGTCGTGCCATTACGCATGCCGCCTTTGCGCGAGCGGCTGGAGGATGTGCCGGATCTTGTCCGCCATTTTCTGAAGCTCGCCGAGAAGAGCGGCCTGCCTTCAAAAACGCTGACGCAGGATGCGTTCGACCGGCTCAAACGCCACATTTGGCCCGGCAACGTCCGCGAACTCGAGAACCTCGTCCGGCGCCTGAGCGCGCTCTATTCACAGGAGTTGATCTCGGCCGACATCGTCGACAATGAACTTTCCACAAGTTCGAACGGCGCCGCGTCGGAAACGCCGCCTCCTGGAAAAGCCAAGCTCAATGAGTGGATGGAAGCCTATCTGTCCGATTATTTCGGAGCTTATGGCGACCAGCTTCCGCCTCCCGGTCTCTACGATCGTGTGCTGCGCGACGTGGAGACTCCGCTGATCACGGCGGCGCTTGCGGCGACGCGGGGAAACCAGATTAAAGCCGCCGAGCTTCTCGGTCTCAACAGGAATACCCTTCGCAAGAAGGTGCGCGAGCAGAAAATCAGGGTCATTCGCAGTCCGACCTAGTGTTCCGTCACTAACGAACGATTCCCAGACGGCTGCAAATCATTCAGTTTGCGGCGATGAGGAATGAGATCTGCATTTATTTGAGCCCTTCGAACCGGGCTCGTCTTGAGC
>JBAVVQ010000382.1:0-5599 GCA_049697375.1 Rhodomicrobium sp. | reverse complement strand
ACGGTGCGTTCGGGCCGCTTCGACGCATTCCGAAACTGGGTCGCAAGCTATCTACCGAATGACCGCCGTGTCGTCCTTGTGGTCGTCGGATTTTGCTTCGGGGCTCTCCTCGAAGGTATCGCGGGCTTCGGCACCCCTGTCGCCATCACAAGCTCGCTTTTGATTTTGGTCGGCTACCCGCCCCTTGAGGCGCTTGTCTTTGTCTTGATCTTCAATACCGCTCCCGTCGCCTTCGGCGCTCTGGGCGTGCCCGTGACAGTTCTCGGCGCTGTGACGGGGCTTCCCTCCTCGACACTCGGCGCGATGATCGGACGGCAATTGCCGTTTATCGCCCTCATCCTGCCCTTCTATGTGATCGGGCTCTACGGCGGGTGGCGTTCCATACGCTCAACATGGCCCGTCCTGCTCGTGGCCGGCGGCAGCTTCGCCATATCGCAATTCGTCTCCTCCAATTATATCGACTACACTCTGACCGACGTTCTGTCTTCGCTCGGATCGCTGATCGGCACGGTCCTTTTCCTCCAGTTTTGGAGCCCGCCAGACGAGCCGGAATTCTATGTTTCGCATACGATGGAGGGCCGGCGCTCCCAGACCGTTGTGCCGGACTGGCAGGGCTGGCTGCCCTGGGTCGTCGTCTCGCTGACGGTGATCGCGTGGACGTCCCTTCAGGTCGCCGGCATCGGCCAGCAGAAAATCGAGTGGCCGGGCCTGCACCGGGCCATTTCGATCACGCTCTACAACGCCAAGCCTTATGACGCGGTGTGGGTCTTCCAGCCCCTGGGAACGGGGACCGCGATCCTGCTCGCCGCCATCATCACGGCGATACTTGTTCGCCTTCCTTTAAGAACCTTCTTTAGCTGCGTCGGCGACACCCTTCGTCAAGTCTGGCTTCCCGTTATCACGGTGATGCTTATCATCGGCCTCGCGTATCTGATGAACTATTCGGGACTCGCCTATACGCTTGGCAAAGGCGTCGCATCGACGGGGCACCTCTTCGTCCTCCTTTCGCCCTTCCTCGGCTGGGCCGCCGTCATGCTCTCGGGCAGTGACACATCAGGCAATGCGCTGTTCGGCAATCTCCAGGTCGTGGCCGCCCGCCAGCTCGGTCTCGATCCCGTGCTGTTCGCCGCGACAAACTCGTCGGGCGGCGTCATGGGCAAGATGATCTCGCCACAGAACATTGCAACCGGCGTCTCGGTGACGAAGCTGTCGGGGCACGAAGGCCTGGTGTTCGCCCGCATCTTCAAGCACAGCATCATTCTGACGGTGCTGCTCGGGGTCTTGGTCGCCGCGCAGCAATTCCTCGTCCCGTGGATGATCCCAAAATTGTGAGCGGCGCCATGAAGTAAGCGCCGGCTAACGCCGGCGCTGGAGCCCCTGAAGCAGCAGTAAAAGATAGGGTACCGAGATGGCTGGACTTGACGACATCGCCGAACAAAAAGAATGGACCGATGCCATTTCATCGGTGATCGCCTTCGAGGGCACGGGCCGGGCGGACGACTTGCTCGATGAAGTGGTGGCGGTGGCCCGCCGTTCGGGAGGGCGGGTCCCGTTCGCCGCCAATACCGCCTATATCAACACCATTCCCCTCGAAGCTCAGCCCGAATATCCCGCCAACCGGGAGATCGAGAGACGCATCCGCGCGGCGATCCGCTGGAACGCCGCGGCCATCGTCGTAAAGGCCAACAAGGAAAGCTCCGAGCTTGGCGGCCACATCGCTTCCTTCCAGTCGGCGGCGACGCTTTACGACACCGGCTTCATGCACTTCTGGCATGCTCCTTCCGAAACGCATGGCGGAGACCTTATCTTCGTGCAGGGGCACTCCTCGCCCGGCATCTACGCGCGCGCCTTCGTCGAAGGGCGGCTGACGGAAGATCAGCTTATCAACTTCCGGCAGGAGACGGGCGGCAAGGGTCTCTCCTCCTACCCCCATCCCTGGCTGATGCCTGATTTCTGGCAGTTCCCAACCGTGTCCATGGGGCTTGGGCCGCTCATGGCGATCTATCAGGCCCGGTTCTTGAAATACCTGAATGGCCGCGGTCTCGCCGATACGAGCAACAGGCATGTCTGGATGTTCTGCGGCGACGGCGAGATGGATGAGCCGGAGAGCCTTGGAGCTATCAGTCTTGCTGGACGTGAGAAGCTCGACAATCTGATTTTCGTCATCAACTGCAATCTGCAGCGTCTCGATGGCCCGGTGCGCGGCAATGGCAAGATCGTGCAAGAACTCGAGGCCAACTTCCGGGGCGCGGGTTGGAATGTCATCAAGGTGCTGTGGGGCGCCGGCTGGGATGAGCTGATCGCATCCGACACCACCGGCCGCTTGCGGCAGCTCATGGAGGAATGCCTCGACGGCGACTACCAGGATTTCAAGTCGAAGGACGGAGCCTACGTCCGCAAGCATTTCTTCGGCCGCTATCCCGAAACGGCGGCCATGGTCGCCGGTTGGACAGATGATCGCATCTGGGCTTTGACCCGCGGCGGTCACGATCCAACAAAGGTCTACGCAGCCTATAAGGCCGCCGTTGAATGCAAGGGCAAGCCCGTCCTGATTCTTGCCAAAACCGTCAAGGGCTATGGCATGGGGTCGGCCGGCGAAGGGCAGATGATCACCCATCAGGCGAAGAAGATGGGGGTCGACGCGCTGAAGCATTTCCGCGACCGGTTCCAAATCCCGGTCTCTGACGAGGATCTGCCGAAGCTGCCGTTCCTCACGCTGGCGGAAGGCTCGGCGGAACTCAAATATCTCAAGGAACGGCGGGCGGCGCTCGGCGGCTATCTGCCGTCAAGGCGCGCAAAATCCGATGTCGTCCTCGAGGTGCCCCCGCTCTCGGCCTTCAACGCCCAGCTCGTGGCGAGCGGCGAGGGACGCCAGTTCTCAACCACCATGGCGCTTGTGCGCATCTTGAATGTGCTGCTCCGCGACAAGAGCCTCGGCAAACGCATCGTTCCCATTGTCCCCGATGAGAGCCGCACCTTCGGAATGGAGGGAATGTTCCGGCAATACGGCATCTTCAGTCAACTGGGCCAGCTTTACCGGCCCCAGGACGCCGATCAGCTGATGTACTACAAAGAAGACAAGTCGGGGCAGATGCTTCAGGAGGGGATAAACGAGCCAGGCGCCATGTCGAGCTGGATCGCGGCGGCCACAAGCTATTCGACATCCAACTGCCCGATGATCCCCTTCTACATCTACTACTCGATGTTCGGCTTCCAGCGCATCGGCGACCTCGCCTGGGCGGCGGGAGACTCACGCGCCCGCGGCTTCCTTATCGGCGGCACATCCGGGCGCACGACGTTGAATGGCGAGGGCCTGCAGCATGAAGACGGGCACAGTCATATTCTATCGGCCACCATTCCGAACTGCATCTCCTACGACCCGACCTTCGCCTATGAAGTTGCGGTGATCGTGCAGGACGGCTTGCGCCGCATGATCGCGGAGCAGGAGGACGTGTTCTACTACATCACCGTGCTCAACGAGAATTACGAGCATCCGGCCATGCCGGAGGGGGCCGAGGAAGGCATCAAAAAGGGGATGTACCTTCTCAAGGCGGCCGACCCCGCGAACAAGGGCCACAAGGTGCAGCTTATGGGCTCCGGCGCGATCCTGCGAGAGGTCATGGCCGGGGCCGACCTCCTGGCCGAGGATTTCGGGATCGCCGCCGATGTCTGGAGCGTGACGAGCTTCACCGAGCTTGCCCGCGAAGCGGCTGCGGTCGAGCGCTGGAATATGCTGCATCCGGAGGAGCCGCCGCGGGTGCCTTATGTCACGGCATGCATGGCGGGGCGGGGAGAAGCGCCTGCAATCGCCTCGACCGACTACATGAAGCTGTTTGCCGAACAGATCCGCCCCTACGTTCCTTCGGCCTACCATGTGCTCGGCGCCGACGGTTTCGGCCGCTCGGACTTCCGCCGCAGGCTGCGCCATCACTTCGAGGTCGACCGCCATTTCGTAGCCGTCGCCGCGCTGAAGGCGCTTGCGGACGAAAACAAGGCGCCCTCGCTGAAGGTGACGGAAGCAATCAAGAAATACGGCATCGATCCGGAAAAGGCCTATCCGGCCAAAGCATGAGCGCGCCAACTCTTTCATAAGGAACTTGACCACTATGACATTGGTAGACGTTAGGGTTCCGGATATTGGTGATTTCAAGGGCATCCCAATCATCGAAATCCATGTGAAGCCGGGCGAGGCCATCGAGCTCGAATCGCCTCTCATCACGCTCGAAAGCGACAAGGCGACCATGGATGTGCCTTCGCCGCTGGCGGGGCGCGTGGGCGAGCTTCTGGTCAAGATCGGGGATAAGGTGTCGGAAGGCACGCCAATCCTTAAACTCGATGCCGAAGCAGCCGCAGGCGCGGCTCTCCCCGTCAAGGAGACGGCCGAGCTTCTGCCTCCGGAGGCGCCGGCCGCAACGCAGGCGCCCGCTCCCTCGCGAACGGAGGGGCGCTCCGTACCGCCGCCCATCGATTTCGGAAACGCCCATGCCAGCCCGACGGTGCGCCGGCTGGCGCGCGAACTGGACGTCGATCTTACAAAACTCGCGGGCAGCGGCGAGAAGGGACGCATCACCAAGGAGGATGTGAAGCGCACGCTGGGCGTCCGCGCTCCCGCAGCGCCCGAAGGCGGCGGCTTCGGCATCCCGGAGATCCCCGCGCAGGACTTCTCCAAATTCGGCCCCATTGAAGAGCAGCCGCTCAGCCGTCTGAAGAAGCTGTCCGGCCCGCATCTGCATCGCGCCTGGCTAAACATTCCGCACGTCACGCACACCGATGAAGCCGATATCACCGAGCTGGAAAGCTATCGCAAGCGGCTTGACGAGGCCGCCAAGGCCAAAGGGTACCGGGTGACGCTGCTCGCGTTCCTGATCAAGGCGTCGGTCGCCTGCCTCAAAGAGTTCCCGGTTTTCAACGCCTCGCTCAGTCCGGGCAAAGACAAGCTCATTCTGAAGAAGTATTACAATATCGGCGTCGCCGTCGACACGCCCGACGGCCTTGTCGTGCCCGTCATCAAAGACGCGAACGCAAAGGGCATTAAAGAACTCTCGAAAGAGTTGGGCGACGTGTCCGCGCGGATGCGTGACGGCAAGATCACTCCGGCCGATATTCAGGGAGGAACATTCTCCATATCGAGCCTCGGCGGCATCGGCGGGATCAACTTCACGCCGATCGTAAACGCTCCCGAGCTCGCCATCCTTGGTGTCGTTCGCTCGTCCATGAAGCCCGTGTGGGACGGCAAGGCCTTTGAGCCGCGCCTGATGCTGCCGCTGTGCGTCTCCTACGATCACCGTATCATCGACGGCGCCCTTGCCGCCCGGTTCGCCCGCCGCCTGGCCGATATCCTGGCCGACGTGCGCGAACTCGTGCTCTAACCGCGGGAGGACGCAACGATGGCAAAAACAGATATCCGCATTCCGGACATCGGCGACTTCAAGAACGTGCCGGTCATCGAAATACTGGTGAAGCCCGGCGACGAGGTCGCGGTGGAAACGGCGCTCCTCACGCTGGAGAGCGACAAGGCGACCATGGATATCCCCTCGCCTAGCGCGGGGAAGGTCGCCGAACTCAAGGTGACAGTCGGCGACAAGGTCTCGGAAGGGAC